>JAQIDD010000345.1 GCA_027858215.1 Candidatus Delongbacteria bacterium
TCCGGTTACAGCAATATTTTTAATATCTTTTGATTTCATGGCAAAATCAAGTGCCTCAAAATAGGTTTCTGAGTTTTTTGAATTACCATCAGGATTTAATGAGTAAAACTTTTTTGCCATAATTATACATTTATAATTTAAATATCCTTATAAATAAAATTCAATTTCAACTGATTAGAGAATATAAATTTTAAGGTGTCTCTTTAACACAACGTATTGAAATCCAATAACTTTTTAATCTACCAACAGTATTACCCCATTTTGTAGATATGGACTTATCATTTGCAGGTGCATATGGCCTGTAGGCTACACTTGTATTTACTTTCTGTTTATGTTTCCCACGCATCTGAAAATCTCGTTTATCTTGGTTTTTATGTAGCTTCAAGCCTGCATGCCAGCTAAGCCTTAAAATTTCCGTTCATCTTCTGCATTTTCATACATCTGCTATGTAAAATTGGGAATAAAATGACAGATATCCAAAAATGCGTTGAAAATATTCAGGCATGCCTGATGGTATCAACCCAACACCGGCAAAAAAACGAACTGCTGCCGAGTAATACGCTGCTCCCCCGCGCCAGGTGGGAGGCGGTTAGCTGACAGGCGTCCCCTGCCTTGTGAGTGTGCAGAGCAAAGAGCGGCCTGAAAGTAGCTCCTTTGTCTTGCTTCAACGAACAGGCAGAGACGCCTGGCACTAAAAGCCGGAGACCGTAAGGCGCCCAAATCAAAATCACAAACCTCGAACCTCAAACCTTCAAACCTCAAACCTTCCAACCTGTAACCTTTCATTGCTCTTTATCTTCTTTTATTTTCCCATCCTCAATGGTTATGATTCGGCGTGCTTGATTAACCACCCGTTGGTCGTGGGTTGAGAAGATAAATGTGATGTTTTCTTTCTTGTTTAGCTCATGCATGATGTTCAGCAGATTTTCTGTAGATTTTGAATCCAGGTTCGCTGTTGGTTCATCTGCCAGAATAAATTTTGGTTTGGATGCCAGGGCTCTTGCCACTGCTACCCGCTGCTGCTGTCCGCCTGAAAGTTTTGCAGGCCGGCTGTTTACCCGGTCACCCAGACCTACTGATTCCAGCATCTCAATGGCACGGGCTTCCCGCTCTTTTTTGTTACGCTTTTGCATCTGCATGATGAATTCCACATTCTCGCGGGCTGTCAGCACCGGAATCAGGTTGTATGCCTGGAAAACAAAGCCTATGTTTTTCAGCCGGAAGTCTATCACCTCCTTGTTGGAGAGGTTGCCGATATTAACTTCGTTAACAAATATTTCCCCTTCAGTGGGATCGTCCAGGCCGCCAATGAGGTTTAACAAGGTGGTTTTTCCCGAACCTGACGGACCGACAATGGCGGTGAATTCGCCCTGCTCAATGCTTAAATCTATGCCGTTGACAGCGTGTACAGGCACCTGGGTGCTGTTGTAAGTTTTATGCAGATTTTTGGTTTCAATGATTTTCATGATATATAGATTTTATACATTAAACATTAATTGCTGCTGAGAATTTCAGCGGGTTTCATTTTACTTGCACGTATGATAGGGAATATTGATGCCACAAGGGCCGTGAGAATTACAAGAGCCACAATTTGCAGGTAAAATGTCCCGTTTATTGATGGGTAAATTACAGAACCAAAGCCAAAGGATTCCATGCCCTCGGAAAAGGCAGCCAGATTGATGCCTGCTTTGCCAAGCCACATAACTAGCGCCTGATTAATCGCTAGTCCTGCAAGCGAGCCAATTGCTGTTAAGAACAATGTCTCCCAGACAATCATAATGCGTATTTTTCCTTCATTCATGCCAATGGCTTTGAGCATGGCCAGCTCTTTTTTCCGCTCCAAAATTGCCATCAGCATTGTATTGATGATGCCAAATGCCAGGGCAAACAGTATGATTGCCACTAGGTAAGACAGGTATTTTTCTGTCATCATGCTCATCATGCCCAGCTCGGGATTGAGTTCTTTCCAGTTTCTGGCATCCAGCCTCTCTGGTGTGATATCTTTTAGTCCTGCGGTGCGTTCTTTCAAATCATCGTTATCCTCAAAAAGCACAGCAATTTCGTGGGTCTGGTTTTCTGAAAAACCGGTGAGTGATTCCAGATCCTTGCGCAAGACAAACACATTCATCTCATCAAAAGCCTTGTTGCTTGTGTTAAATATTCCGGCCACACGAAATGCACCGCCTGTGAGGTTGCCTTCTTTGTCCTGAAAGGTGAGCACCATTTTTGAGCGCACATTTAACTTGAGCTTTTCGGCCGTTGATTTGCTGATGACGACCTGATTATTTTTATCTGCCTCAAAATAGGTGCCTTCCACAAGGTTTTCATGCAGACTGCTTACCTGTTTTTCCTGTGCCGGATTGATACCGTTTACGGTGGCTCCGCTCGTATTGTGCGGGCTCTGCATCATGGCATTAACAAGGAGCCTGTTGCTGACACCGGAAACAAAATCCTTTTGTTTGAATTCGTTGATCATGGCTTGTACATCGGTCATAAAAAGGCCGGGTTCGGGGTTTTCTAGATAACCGTCCTGATGAACCTGGAAATGTGCAGATTCGTTGTTAATGGCTTTATCCACCCGTCTGTCAACGGCACCCAGCATTACTGCGGTGGAAAATCCGCCTCCCAGCATGCCAAAGGTAACCGCAAGGATGACCACCATGCTTCTGGTTTTGCTCCGCCAGATGTTTCTCCATGCTATTTTTATTAATTCCATAGTTGTCGTTTTTTTCGTTATCGAATGGATTTAGTGACATTGAGTTTAAATATTGACAGCAGCGGCCATGCAACGGCAATCAGCGTCAGAATAAGAACCACACCGGTCTGTCCCAGGAAGTAACCTGGTTCAAAAGCAACGGGCATAATGGGTTCCATACCGTATTCGGCAAACATGTGTGCTAGCTCGCCACTGAAAGTCAATGGGTTCAGGTGTAAATACCAAATAAAAGGAATACTTACAATCATGGCGCTTAAGATGCCCAGAGCAACGATCATCAGGGTTTCGGTGGTAACGAGCTTTGCCAGCCGGCTTTTTTGCATGCCCACAGCCACCATGATGGAAAACTCATTGCGGCGTTCTGCAATCATCATCAGCACCGTACCGAAAATCCCAAAGCCAATGACAATGTAGAGTATCATCAGAATTATCAAACCGCTTTTGTTGTCCGCCTCAATGCCCTGCTTAACACCTGGCTGCATGGTTTCCCAGTGCATTACTTCATAATCAGCCGGCATGATGTTTCTGAGTTCTTTGGTTGTTTCCTTATACTCATCCTGATCTTCCAGCATCACAATCCAGGCTGTGAGACCTTTCCCAATGCTCAGGTATTGCTGGGCTGTTTTGATGTCCATATAAGCAAGGGTATTGTTGAGTTGGGGCACGGGGTAGGAAATGATACCCACTACCGGGTACAGTCCTGCAGCACTGATGCCGTGGTAACCCTGCCCGATGAACACAGCGGTGTCACCGATAGTGAGTTTCAGGTAGTTTGCCAGTTCCTCGGCCAAAACCACAGATTGTTCACCGCTTTTTGGCATGCGACCCTTCACCAGCTTGTCCTTAACTTTGGTCAGCTTGTCATCCTTGTCAGCATCCAGGCCGATGATGACAACACCTTTCGTTTGTTTTTTCGCAGATGCTAGAGAATATGTCCGGAGCCTCGGTAGTAAAGCCTTGACATTTTCATGTTTGAGTACAGCTTCTTTCAGGCTGTCATTTGGCATAAATGCGTTATTCAGCACCTGGTCATCCTGATAGCCTTTCTGGTGGATCTGTACATAACCTGTGTATTGCTCAACGGAATTTTTTATCATCTGGTCGTAAGTGCCCAGTTGCAGGCCACGCATGAGAATCGCCAAAAGCAGGGCAAAGAAAACCGATGAAATGGTTATCAGTGTCCTGCGGCGGTTCCGCCAGATGTTCCTCCATGCTAATTTTGTGTAATTCATGTTGATTTATATTTAATGTTTGAGGTTCGAAGGTTTGAAGTTCGAGCTTGAAAGTGTTAACCTCAAACTTCAAACCTGCAACCTGTTACCGGATTCGCTTCATATTCATCTGGCTGAAAAAGCCGTCCTCAATCTCGTGATTAAAATTCACATCTTCCATTATCATAATCGTTTTGTGACCTTCCTTATCGGCCGGAATGGTTGTGAATTTCGTGGTGATTTCTGCTCCGTCCATTGTCTTGACATCGGAGGCCAGTTCGGTTTTTACCAGGTAATTATCTTCATCGTAATATTCAGTGCGATACATGTGATATCCGTCCTTTGAAATCCACGATATGAGTTTTCCCCACACCACCGGCGCATTTGGTTTTGGCGTAAATTGAATTTTGTAACATGCTTCTCCGTTCATTTCTTCTGTGCCGAGAATTTCATGCTCATAGTCATTCACAATGGATGCCTGATTGATAAGGTCATCGTTGGTGAAATCAGAACCCATCCAGGATTGCATCATCATTGATGGCGGAAGCTTTACCATACGGTTGATTTTGGGCTGCCAGTTCCACATTTCATTGTCCCGCTTCATGAATACCTGTCCCTTTTCCTGAGCTGGTGCAGTGATGTATACCATGGAATATTTCAGTCCTTTGCTCCATGATTTCATGGAAATGCTTCGGTTCCAGTCAGGGCGGACAATTTTCATGGTCATTTCAGCATAGCTTGATGTGCCGTTCACTTTCTCGTAGGCATTGCGAACGATTTCGGTTGCATCCTGTGCGCCGGCTATCAGGCTCAGCAGTAACATTGCAAATGGAATGATGATGTGTTTCATGATTATCAGGTTTTACATTAGTGATTGCATTCGTTTTTATAATAGCTTATGATTTTATATTTCAGTTTGTCAATATCTATGCTCTCAGGGCTGTAAACGTATTGCATGATGGCGCCTTTTGTCAAAGAGGAAAAAAACAGCAAATCGGTATAGGGGTCATTGCTGCCGTTATTGATAAAGAAGGAACTCAAAATGCCAACACTGCGCTCTCCGATTGGTTCCAGGTCGTCTTCCAGCAATTCCAGGATATGTGGCTGCAGCAGAAGGGAAAACATCAGCTTCCAGAATGGCTGTCTCGCCTTGATGTTATCAAATAACTTCTCAATGAAATGGTAAAACTCTTCCTCTGTAAGCACCCCGTCATGATTGGGATCAAATTCCTGAAAAAGCTCATCCAATCCATCCAATACCAACTGAACCAGCAGATCCTGCTTGCTTTTAAAATAGTTGTATGTGTTGCCTTTTGACATACCGGCTTCTTTGGCAATGCGGCTGATGCTCACAGAGTGATAGCCTTCTTCGCTGAACAATTCCAAAGCCACATCCATGAGGCGCTGACGTTTTTCTTTCATTTGTGTATTCATAATGTGCCAACTAATTTTCCGCTCATAAATTAATGACTGAACGGTCAGTCAAAATAATAAAATTATTTTTTACCTTCCAAATATTTTGTAAATTATTTATCATTCGGGAATTAACAATTAACTGATAACCAGTAGTTAAAAACGGCTGGAAAGGTATTGCAGTTAAAAATCAATTTGCAGTTTTGCCATCACCGCAAAGAGGTAGATAGCGGGATTTTTGAGGTGAGATAAACGCCAGACAGCGTCAATGCGCAGTATTTTATATGTTGCTGATGCCTGCATTTACTTCCAAATATGGTAACTCTTTTGAGTTATCAAGTGTTCTGAAATCATGAATATGGGGTGGGAAAACAATCACCGCCTAGTTATTTTCGTTTATTTGGCCATATGTAGCTTTAAACCCGATGTTCTCGCGCCATTCAAGCTTGCGCAGCAGGGAAGTGTGGCTCAGTAAAAACACGGACGCAAGGTAATTGAATAACTAGAAATGGTTTCAGCTTTATTTGGTTATAAAAAAATTAAATGCAGTGAAATTTATGAAAACATATTTGATTGCTTCTCTGATATGTGTTCTCTTCTTTTAACCTGGGAATGATTTTGTTCCCGAATATTGTGGAGCTCTGGTTCTTGTTCTGGAATGTCATGGACTGTAAACAAAGTACCGTTTTCTGGCTGATATTTTGATTGGCGTTCCTTGGCATTATCTATATAGATGACCCCGTATTTAATTGCTGCTTTGCGACGTAGTGAAGGGGACAAGTGGCTATAGGCTTCTTCTATTTCATCCCATACTTTGCGAATGCATAATTTTGCTTCAAGGCGCTTATTATCAATGAACGTTTTGGTTTGTTTGTATTTATCAACTTGTACCTGATGATTTTTCCGGGTAGAAACGAATTTTTCAAACCAAACTTTTACCACAGCAATACCTGGATTGGTGATGTATTTCCCGCCTTCAAGTATGCGTTTGGAATCCGCTTCAAACAAAAATTTACCAAAATCAATTAATTTTTTGTCAGTACGCAAATCGGGTAATTTTTTTGACCCCGGTTTTAAACCATAATATGCTAATGTATCTGCAGGAAATTCTTCCCTTTCTACAGCCATCATAGTAACCTGAAGATAATGTTCGATATACATCCGGGCTTTATTGCGCAAGGCTTTATAATCATTGTCGTGTTTAAGTTTTTCACGGCTCTTGTATATTTGTTCAAATCGGGAAAAAGTGGATAAAAGCTCATCAAAAGTGGTTTTGCTTATGGCTCTGTCATGTACAGATAAACTTTCAGTTACTTCAATGGCCGTTTTCATAGCCTCATATTTCATCTTATCTGTATATGGCAATTGTCTTGACGGCATATTACGTTTGTTTAATTGTTGTAACAAAATTACAAATCCTAACAGGGATATATCAAGCCCATGATCAAATAGATTTAAACAACTGCTTGTTAATATAACTTTACAGACTGGCAATAGGCTATCACGGGAAAATGAAAGTACATTTATATTTATGATGTGATATTGAAACATTAATCATGCTTGATGTTTATAAAAGAGCAGGCTTTTATTTCTTTTATAAATCGCCAATACGGAATACGAAAGACGTCACTTAAATGCTAAATTTTTCCAGAGAATAAGTAACCGTATGAAACATTACATCAAAACTTTGTTACCTTTGCAGTAAGTTACGATTGTATTATTTAATTGTATATCACAATGGAGCTTAATAAAGATAATGTATTAAAAACCTTGCAGGAGGTGTTGTATCCCGGCAATGGTAAAAATATTGTCGAACTGAACATGGTTGACAATCTCAGTGTGGACGGAAATGCGGTGAAATTTGATCTTATCTTTGAAAAAGACAACGATCCGTTTATCACTTCAGTCAAACAGGCTGCTGTTAAAATACTGGAGGGTGCGTTTGGGAAAGACACAATTAAAATCCGTGGAAGCATCACAACCAAAGCAAAACAGCTTACCAAAGAAGCCAAGGTGAATACTGACGTGGGAAAACACGGACTTGGTAAAGTGAAAAACATTGTGGCAGTAGCTTCCGGAAAGGGCGGGGTTGGAAAATCTACCGTGGCTGTAAACCTGGCTGTTGCCATGGCTATGCATGGTTATAAAGTAGGCCTGATTGATGCTGATATTTTTGGCCCCAGCATTCCTAAAATGTTCGGTCTGGAAGGTGAAAAACCCCAAGGCAAAAAAGAAGACGGCAAAGAATGGATTTTGCCTTTTGAAAAATTTGGTGTTAAAATGCTGTCTGTCGGGTTTTTTGTGGATAAAGACGCTGCCCTTGTATGGAGAGGTCCCATGGCTTCAAATGCACTTAAACAACTGATGAATGATGCAGACTGGGGCGAACTTGATTACCTGATTTGCGATCTGCCTCCCGGAACCAGTGATATTCATTTGACACTGGTACAAACCGTTGCTGTGACAGGTGCTGTGATTGTGTCAACTCCCCAGGAAGTGGCGCTGGCAGATGCACGAAAGGGAATCGGCATGTTCAGCACAAAAGGTATTGAAGTGCCTGTGCTTGGTCTCATCGAAAACATGGCATGGTTTACGCCTGAAGAATTGCCAGACAACAAATATTATATTTTTGGTAAAGAAGGGTGTAAAAAGCTGGCCAGGGTGTCTGGAGTGCCCCTGCTGGGACAAATCCCCCTTGTGCAAAGCATACGTGAAGGTGGCGATGAAGGCAAACCCGCCAGCACTAACCTCAACTCCATTACCGGGAAGGCTTTTGAAAAAGCCGCCGTGGAAATGATGAAACAGGTGGACATCAGAAAAAAAGAAAAACCGGCTACCAAACGAGTGGAAATTAAGAATAAATAAATGATGTATGGAAAAGATCAAAGAAAAAATTAAAAAATCCATTGAAGAAGTCAGGCCATATTTACAGGCGGACGGAGGTGATATCAGCCTTGTAAACATCACCGATGATTATGTGGTGGAAGTAAAACTGCTGGGGGCCTGTGGTTCCTGTCCTTTTAGTGTACAGACATTGAAACTGGGTGTGGAGGAAAAACTCAAACAGGACGTGCCTGAAGTGAAAGAAGTGGTTTCTGTTTGACCCGTTTTTAAAATTGGCAATTTAATTTTCCGGCTTTTACCCCGGGTTTTCGCAATGCGTGTGCTTTATGTTTCATACGATGGGATGACTGATCCACTCGGTCAGTCTCAGGTCATTCCTTACCTGGTTGAACTGAGTAAAAACGGCCATGAATTTCATGTTCTCAGTGCTGAAAAACCAGACGCATTTCAATCCGGGAAAAAATACATTGCATCCCTGCTGGAAAAATACAACATCCACTGGCATCCGGTAACATATACTAAAAGACCACCGGTTATTTCTACCATCAAGGATATTCGTACACTTAAAAAACATGCAGCTGATTTGCACAAAGCGCATCATTTTGATTTATGTCACTGCCGCTCATACATTGCTGCTTTTGCCGGCCTGCACCTGAAGTGGCGATCAGGGGTGCCCTTTTTGTTTGACATGCGTGGATTTTTCCCTGACGAACGGGTTGACGGCGGCCTGTGGAACCGTAAAAATCCCGTTTTCAATCAGGTTTATACCTATTTCAAGCGGCGCGAAAAAGCGTTTCTGGAAAACGCAGACCACATCATCAGCCTTACTGAATCAGGTAAAAACGTAATGTGTGAGCGGGAACAGCTTAGCCTGCAAGATGATGACATCACAGTGATCCCATGTTGTGCTGACATGAATCATTTCAATCCGGCAAATATTGAAGAGGCGCAAATCAGGAAAATAAGGCAGGACACAGGCATCGCAAAAGATGATTTTGTATTGTCTTACCTTGGCTCACTGGGCACCTGGTATATGACGGATGAAATGCTGGATTTTTACGCAGAATTGCTGAAACAAAAACCACAGGCAAAATTTTTGATCATTACCGGTGATAATCCGGACATCATGCTGAAACCGGCAAAAGCAAAAAACATACCCACGGAACTGATGATCTTCCGTTCAGTTAGCCGTCAGGAGGTGCCGGCTATGATAAGTCTCAGCTCAGTGTCATTGTTTTTCATTAAGCCGGTGTTTTCAAAAAAAGCATCTTCCCCTACTAAACTGGCAGAGCTGTTGGCCATGGGTATCCCGGTAATATGCAATGCCGGCGTTGGTGATGTGGATCGCATAGTCGAAAAGCATGATGCCGGACTGGTTATTCAGGACATGCAGCCTCAGTCATACCAGACAGCCATAAAAAAGCTGGATAATCTGATGCAAACTAATTCCAAAAATCTGAGGCATCTTGCCGCGGATTTGTTTTCTTTGAAAATGGCTTGCCAAACCTATCTGAGTGTTTATAAGGGAATGATAAAATGAAAAGAAAAAAACTGCTTTGCATCGTTCAACATCGTTATGACCGCAGCCCCGGTCAGCGATTTCGCATTGAGCAGTTTTTACCACTCCTGAAGGCCAATGGCTGGGATGTCACCTACAGCAACATCATTTCCGAGAAAGATGATGCGGTGCTTTATGCTTCCGGTCGATATTTTGGAAAATTCCGCATCATGCTGAAATCATGGTTTCACCGTCTGCGTGATTTGCGGCGGGCCACAGATTACGACGCCATATTCATCTACCGCGAAGCCTTCATGCTGGGCAGTACATTTTTTGAAAAACGCCTGGCAAAAAAAAACATCCCGCTGGTTTTTGATTTTGATGACAGCATCTGGCTCAACGATACGTCCATTGGCAATCAAAACCTGAGCTGGATTAAAAAGCCGGAAAAAACAGCAAAAATTTGCCGCTACGCCAGTGTGGTAACTACAGGAAACGACTATCTGGCCAATTACGCGCGTCAGTTCAATGACAATGTGAGGGTATTCCCTACCGTGATAAACCCGGATTATCACCAGGCCTCCCATGTAAAGGAAAATAACAAAATCTGTATCGGCTGGACAGGCACAGAACCGACCCTGAAACATTTTAACTCGGCCCTTCCGGTATTAAAGCGGCTCTACAAAAAGTACGGAGATGAAATCAGTTTCCGGCTGATCGTTAATTTTTCATACGAATGTCCTGAGCTGCCAATCAGGGTGGTACAATGGAACAAATCCTCAGAAATCAAAGATCTTTCAGCCATTGACATAGGTATCATGCCACTGCCTGACAATGAATGGACGCGCGGCAAATGCGGCTTTAAAGGCCTCCAATACATGGCGCTTGAAATTCCAACGATCATGTCGCCGGTAGGTGTCAATACAGAGATTATTCAGGACGGAAAAAACGGGTACCTTGCCAATACAGATGACGAGTGGGTTGATAAGATTTCTGCCCTGATTGAGTCCCCGGAATTACGAAAAACCCTGGGTGAAAACGGCCGCAAAACCGTATTTGACAAATACTCCAAACAAGCCTGGCAGGAAAAATACCTTCAGTATTTTAAAGCATTGGTATCGTAAAAAATGAGACATGCTTTTCAAATTTTTAGTTATAATTATTTGAACAGATCACTTGACACGGAGATCAACCTCATCACATTGTGATAAAATGTAAATTCAGACACATTCTTGTTTAAGGTTTAGCTTTTTTTCTTAATTTTGAGCAACGGTAATAAAAACGTATGAGCGATTTTTTAGATCCCGAAGAAAATAAGTTATCCCATACCGACAAGGATATGGAAAATGTGTTGCGTCCCCAGAATTTTAAGGATTTCAGCGGGCAGGATAGCATTGTGGATAACCTGAAAGTGTTTGTAAAAGCAGCAGGCATGCGTGAAGAGTCGCTCGACCATGTGTTATTGCATGGCCCGCCCGGCTTAGGAAAAACTAGCCTCGCTAAAATCATTGCCAATGAATTGAACGTAGGCTTTAGAGTTACATCCGGACCGGTGCTTGAAAAACCCGGTGATTTGGCAGGATTGCTCACTAGCATCGAAAAAAATGATGTGTTGTTTATTGATGAAATTCACCGCTTGAGTTCTGTGGTGGAAGAATATTTGTATTCTGCCATGGAGGATTATCGCATTGATATTATGATTGACAAAGGCCCGGCAGCACGTTCTGTGCAGTTAACCCTCGAACCGTTTACACTCATTGGGGCAACAACACGAAGCGGTTTGCTCACAAGCCCGTTGCGGGCTCGGTTTGGTATCACCAATCACCTTCAATATTACGATGCCAACATATTATCCCGGATTGTGAAGCGCTCAGCTGGCATTTTAAAAGTGGAGATCGATGATGATGCATGCTATGAAATTGCCAGACGAAGCCGTGGTACTCCTCGAATAGCAAATGCTCTGCTCCGGCGTGTCAGGGATTTTGCCCAGGTAAAAAGCGATGGATTCATCCGTCTTGATATCACAAAGTCTTCACTCAGGGCTTTGAACATTGATACACGCGGACTGGATGAAATGGACAATAGGATATTGACCAGCATCATTGATAAATTCAACGGTGGCCCTGTGGGATTGAAAACAATTGCCACAGCTGTGGGAGAAGAAGAAGGCACCATTGAGGAAGTGTATGAGCCTTTTTTAATCATGGAAGGATTTATCAAACGAACACCACGAGGAAGGGAAACTACTGCCCTGGCGTATGAACACCTCGGAAAAATACCGGGAAATAACAAGCAACCCAATTTATTCTGATCATGATAAAGCGCATATTTATTACATTGTGTGTATTATTGATGTCCCTGTTTGTGTTTTCGCAACAGGTTAATAATACTGATGTGTTGCATTATGACATCAACATCACGGATGTGGATTTTCTGGATGATGCCATTACTGCTCATACCAACATCGAATTTACAGTGCATGAGGCTGCATCAAACATGTACCTCCATTTACTGCACCTTGATGTGGACTCCGTTGTGTCTGGCGGGGAACACCTGAGTTACTCCCACAACGATACCCTTCTGCTCATCCTGTTGGGTGAGCATTTATCCCCGGGGGATGTAAAAAATCTCACTGTTTATTACCATGGAAATCCCGTTACCGATCCATCAGGGTGGGGCGGTTTTTATTTTCAAAATGATTACGCTTTCAACCTGGGTGTCGGTTTTGAAGACGTTCCTCATAACTACGGGCGTGTGTGGTTCCCCGGCGTGGATAATTTCACCGATCGTGCCACCTATACGTTCAACATCACAACCACAACAGATAAAAAAGCGGTGTGCAACGGGATATTGGACAGCATTTCCACACAAAGCAACGGAACAGACACCTTATTGACACATCACTGGACCATGATAGATAAAATCCCAAGTTACCTGGCATCCATGGCTGTTGGTGCTTACGATGTGATTGAATATGAATACCATGGTATTGACAGGGACATCCCGGTGCAATTGTATGTGTTTGAAGGCAGCACAAGCAGTGCAAACGGGTCATTTCAAAACCTTGATACCCTCCTCAATCGCTTTGAAAATTATTTTGGCCCCTATCCGTGGCAGCGTGTAGGATATGTTGCGGTGCCTTTCAACAGCGGAGCCATGGAGCATGCAACGAACATCGCTATAGGAGATGGTTTCATCAACGGCAGCACTACCTACGAGGAATTGATCGCCCATGAGCTTTCACACAGTTGGTTTGGGGATTTTATTACCTGCCATGATGCAGAAGAAATGTGGATAAACGAAGGATGGGCTACCTATTGTGAAACATTGTACAGGGGATTCATGAACGGTGAAAATGCTGCCAAAAATTACCGCCGCAGTTCTCACTTTGACGTTTTACTCGAAGCCCATTTGGATGACGGGGGTTTTTATCCTTTGAATGCTGTGCCAGCAGATGTTACCTACGGAACCACATCTTACGAAAAAGGAGCTGACGTGGTACACAGCCTTAAAGCCTATCTTGGCGATGATTTTTTCCCGGCAGTACGCAACATGTTGTACGAAAAAGCCCTGGATGATATTTCTTCTGAAGAAATGAGAGATATATTATCGGATTATACAGGTACCGATTTAACTGAGTTTTTTAATTCATGGGTGTTTGACACCGGATTTCCGCATTATAAAATAGATTCCTTTGATGTAGTCAACAACGGCAGCACGTATGATGTCGAAGTGTTTGTGCAACAAAAAAGCTATGCACGGACCAATTTTTACGATGACAACAGGGTGGACATCTGTTTTATGGATGAAAATTATGAGGTGGTGGAAAAACGCATGGAATTTGACGGCAGATTCGGCTCACATACTTTTTCCCTTGATTTTAATCCTTTGTTGGTAATGATGGATTATTTCGAAAGGTGGTCGGATGCCAGGATAGCCATGAAAAGGATAATAGATAACCCGGGTTATGTGTATTTTGATCAGGCGGTGTTCAGGTTCTATGTGGAATCGGTAACAGATTCGGCTTTTTTGCGTGTCACTCACCATTGGGCAAGTCCCGACCGATTTAAAGAACCAATCCCCGGACTGGTTCTGGCTGATCACAGATACTGGAAAATAGAGTCCGATATGCCCGATGGTTTTAGTTTTGATGGAAATTTTAAGTTCAGCAATTCTGATGTAGGCGCTTATCCTGAATTGGATACAGAGTTTATTAGCAATAGCCTTGATTCCCTTGTGCTTGTTTACAGAGCCGATGCTGCTGATGACTGGCATGTTGTTGAAAATCAAACCCTGTCAACCGTTCAACAACGCATTGATGTGGAAGATGTACAGCCAGGAGAGTACAGCCTGGCAATTTATGACTGGGACGTTTGGGAGGCTGGTGTTGAAGAAGCAAAAGACAAAAACATGATGTTCAGTGTGTATCCCAACCCGGCATCAGTCACCGTTTACATGCAAATGCATGGCAGGTTTAGCGGAGATATCAGCGTCATCAACAACACCGGCCAGGTTGTTTTTACACAAAAGGTAACATCCGGAAAAGGTACTATAACATGGAACCCGGGACAGTCTGCCGGCTTGTATTTTGTTATGTTCAACCGTGCTGATGGTAACTGTGAAACCCGGAAACTGTTTATTACAAAGTAACCGTGGAAACTGAAAATTATAGTTTACCCATCATCTCTTTGATAAGCAGTGTCATTTTCTTTTCAGCTTTTGATGCCACTTTCTGCACCTCTTCATGGGAAACCTCCATGATTTTGCCGGGCACACCAAGGTCGGTAATGATGGAAATGGCAAACACAGGAATCCCCATTTGGTGAGCCACTATTACTTCGGGTACAGTGCTCATGCCCACCGTATCGGATCCGATAATCCGGAAATATTTATATTCTGCAGGTGTTTCAAAAGTCGGTCCCGTAACCGCGGTGTAAACGCCTTCCTGTAGTTTAATGTCATGTGTTTTGGCGATCTGTTTGAATGTGGATATTAAATTGGAGTCATACACATTGCTCATATCAGGGAAACGGGGGCCAAACCCTTTTTCATGTTTACCGATAAGCGGATTGGGTATCAGGTTGATGTGATCATTGATTACCATGAGATCGCCAATTTCAAAATCAGGATTAACACCACCGCTGGCATTGCTCACAAACAAATGTTTGATACCGAGAAACTTCATCACCCTGACAGGAAAGGTAATTTTTTCAGCTGAATACCCTTCGTAATAATGAAAACGCCCCTGCATGGCCACAACGGATTTGCCGTTTAATCTACCAAAAATCAGACGTCCATGATGTCCTTCAACTGTGCTGACAGGGAAATCCGGGATGTCATCATACGACAGGGTTTCATTGATGTCTATTTCGTTCACAAGGCCGCCAAGGCCCGTCCCCAGGATTATCCCAACTTCAGGATCGTAGGTGATCCTGTCCTTTATAAAGTTTGCTGTACCTTCGATTTGTTTTAACATAGCGAATTATTTGGTGTTTAAATTCATCTTCTTCTTTTTCATCGCCTAAAAATATGGCACGTATAGGTAAATAGTAAAAAAGTGCTTTCAGATCTTCCGGTATATGGGGCAGATTTCTGATTTTAACGGCGTCTTTTTCAGTGGTAACAATGATCTTCTCTTTAGTTTCTAATTTATTAACGTGATGATTAATACGTTCAATGTCTTTTTTATTGTAATAATGATGATCCAGGAAACTGATCATCTTTACGTCTTCTGATAACTCTTTGAGTTTGTTTTTGAATTTTTTATTGTGAGCAATGGCTGAAACACCAATGATCCCGGTGTTTTTGTTGTTGATTTTGTCCAGGGGGATTTGTTTGTTTTTATCAAAAATGTTGATGAGATTACCATATTTAAGGCTTGTGAAAAACAAGTATTGAAATGGGTATATTTTCAGTTCCTTATCAATAATGCGTTTTTCTATGGGTTTTAATTTCTCAGGGCATTTGGTGATGATAATAATATGTGCCCTGCGGTGTTCATGCGGATGTTCACGCAAGGTGCCAAAGGGCAGAAAATGGTCTTTGGTAAAAGGCCTGTCATAATTACTGAGCAGGATATTTAATCCGGCGTTTACCTTGCGGTGTTGAAAGGCATCATCAAGTAAAACCACCCGCAAATCGTCTTGTTGAGACAATTTTTCCATGCCCCTTGTTCTTTTTTCATCCACAGCTACAGTAATGTGAGGAAATTTTTTCTTGATTTGCATGGGTTCGTCCCCGACATTGCGTACATCATCTGATGTCTCCACAAACCGAAATCCCCTGGTTTTACGCTTATATCCCCGGCTAAGCACAGCAATACCAAAATCATCCTGTAATAACCGGATTAAATACTCAACATGCGGTGTTTTACCTGTTCCTCCCACACTCAGGTTTCCAATGCAGATGACAGGAAAATCGTAACTCTTTGATTTGAGTATTCCGCTGTTGTACATCCCATTGCGCAATGCAATAATTATCCTGTATATCAGCGATAGCGGATATAAAACGAGAAACTTAATTATGTTTAAACCTCCTGACATTTTAAGTCCGAAAATAACATAATTATCTGAAAGGTAAAAACAAAAACGGGTATTTTTTATTTTTGTCTCAGCAGCCCCTGCGATTTACAGCCGGACTGTGTCCTTATGGAAAGCATGACAGGTGGATT
>JAQIDD010000256.1 GCA_027858215.1 Candidatus Delongbacteria bacterium
GGTAAAAATACATAAAATCAATGAAAATCTGAGGGGTGAATGTAAAGTATCTGTTAAATTGATTTGTTTTAATAGAAGTCCCCTAAACTTTGTTGGTTGTTTTTTGTATTAGTGATAAA
This sequence comes from Candidatus Delongbacteria bacterium, assembly GCA_027858215.1. Lineage (GTDB taxonomy): Bacteria > Bacteroidota > Bacteroidia > Bacteroidales > ML635J-15 > JAQIBY01. The sequence goes on from JAQIDD010000256.1 coordinate 120, forward strand.
CAAAAATAATGAGAATATGGAAAATTTTGTGTTTTACAACCCGGTAAAAATTATTTTTGGTAAAGGTGAAATTGCCCGTGTTGCCAAAGAAATACCTGTCAACAGCAAAGTAATGGTGTTGTATGGCCGTGGTTCGATAAAGAAGAATTTTGTTTATGATGCCGTAAAAGATGCATTGAAACACCATGATTGGCTGGAGTTTGGCGGTATTGAGCCCAATCCCAAATATGAAACCCTGATGCGGGCTGTTGACATAATTCAAAAAGAAAATGTAGATTTTTTGTTAGCAGCAGGAGGGGGGTCTGTGATTGACGGAACTAAATTTGTAGCAGCTGCTTCAAAATATGAGGGTGAAGATTCATGGGATATGCTTGCCAAAGCTGAGAAAGTGAAAGCAGCATTGCCCCTGGGTGTTGTATTGACAATCCCGGCAACGGGTTCAGAAATGAATTCTACTGCTGTGATTAGTAGAAACAGCACAAAAGAAAAATTGCCCTTATCACATCCCCGTTTATTTCCGCAATTTTCAGTGTTAGACCCGGAAGTGGTGTATTCATTGCCTGAAAAACAGGTTCAAAACGGCATTGTGGATGCTTATGTGCATGTACTGGAACAATACCTGACCTATCCTGTACAGGCTGAAGTTCAGGACAGGTGGGCAGAAGGTGTATTAAAAGCATTGATGGATACAGGCCCCAAAATTTTACAGGATCAGAAGAATTATAACAATGCAGCCAACCTGATGTGGGAGGCTACCATGGCATTGAACGGAATTTTGCGTTGTGGTGTTCCTGAAGATTGGTCAACCCATATGATTGGTCATGAAATCACTGCTTTGCATGGTATTGATCATGCCGAAACCCTGGCCATGGTTTTACCAGGAGTGATGCAGGAAATGCGTGAAGAAAAATCTGAGAAATTACTGCAGTACGCAGGACGGGTAATGAATGTTCGTGATGATATCCCCCACGATAAGAGGATTGATCAGGTGATTGAAAAAACAGAGCATTTTTTCAAAAGCATGGGAATGCAAATCCGGCTTTCGGATCATGGTATTAACATGAGTACAATTGATGAGATTGAAAAACGGTTTAGGCAACGCCCGGGTTTTGATGCCCTTGGTGAGCATGAAAACATGAACCCTTCACGTGTGAGAAATATATTGGAAAGCAGGTTGTAATTTATTGCTTTTATTTAAATACGTTGCCTAAGGAACGCCGTTTATTTTTATCGCCTGTCATGGCGGTCATCATTTTTTTTGTTTGCTTAAATTGTTTCAGTAAGCGGTTAATGTCTTGTACAGAACTGCCGCTTCCATTGGCAATCCGTGCACGTCTGCTGCCGTTTATGAGTTGAGGGTTTTTTCGTTCTTCGGGAGTCATAGACCGAATGACGGCTTCAATGCCTTTAAACGCATCGTCATCAATATCAAGATCCCGAATGGCTTTTCCCATGCCGGGGACCATGCTCATCAGGTCTTTAATGTTCCCCATTTTTTTGATTTGCTGTATCTGTTTGATAAAGTCATCAAAATCAAACTGGTTTTTTGCAATGCGTTTTTGCAGTTTGCGGGATTCTTCTTCGTCAAACTGTTCTTGTGCTTTTTCCACAAGAGAAATAACATCACCCATGCCGAGGATACGGTCGGCCATGCGTTTTGGGTGAAAAATATCAAGAGCATCCAGTTTTTCCCCCTGGCTCATGAATTTGATTGGTTTGTTTACTATAGAGCGAATGGTAAGAGCTGCTCCTCCTTTGGTATCCCCGTCAAGTTTGGTTAGTACCACACCATCATAATTCAACCTGTCGTGAAATTCTTTAGCTGTGTTAACAGCATCCTGACCTGTCATGGAATCAACCACAAAAAGGGTTTCTGACGGATTTGCCGCTTCTTTAATGGATTCAACCTCATGCATCATCTTTTCATCAATAGCAAGACGACCGGCTGTATCAATGATAACCGTATCGTATCCATTTTCTTTGGCGTGACGAATGGCATGTTTTGATATTTTTACCGGTTGTTTGCTGCCTTCTTCCGTATAAACAGGCACTTCTATTTGTTCTCCCAGTGTTTGTAACTGTTCAATAGCAGCAGGCCTGTAAACATCTCCGGCTACAAGCAGGGGATGACGTCCGCGTTTGGATTTTAATAAGCTTGCCAGTTTAGCAGAAAAGGTTGTTTTCCCACTACCCTGAAGGCCGGCAACGAGAATGACAGCAGGTTTTCCTGAAAGATCAATGTCCTCAGCTTCGCTACCCATGAGCTCTGCCAGTTCGTCGTGTACAATTTTAACCAGCAATTGTCCTGGTTTGACACTGTTAAGCACATTTTGTCCCAGCGCTTTTTCCTTGACATTGGTGGTAAAGTCTTTGGCAATTTTATAGCTGACTTCAGCATTGAGCAAAGCACGCCGAACGTCTTTGAGAGTCTCTGCAACGTTAACTTCTGATATTTTTCCTTCGCCTTTGAGTATTTTAAACGACCGTTCTAATCTGTCAGATAAATTTTCAAACATAATTTCGTTGTTGTATTATTTGCTTGCAAAATTAATCAAATCACCGAAGCAAATCAATAAATTTTTTATGCTGTACCAATTCAATGATATAAATTATACAATTTATACAAAGAGATCATCATTATTTAATGCCCCAAAGCGTGATAAACCATGTTATTCAGGATTTTCAAAGAACAAACCAATTAAATGTTAAAAATATGTTTACAAAAAAAATCAATAACATACCATTGGTTTAAAAAAAAATTATATTTTTGACAAAATTAGTAGTGTTGTTTTGTAATAAGAAAAAAC
>JAQIDD010000003.1 GCA_027858215.1 Candidatus Delongbacteria bacterium
TTCCTGTATCATAATCATAAATTTCATTATGATAAATTTCATTATAATAATTGTATTTATCGTATTTCCAGTGGTTGGATTCATACAGGAACAGGTTGGTGTTTTTGGTTTCCACGATGTTGTACATAATCGTCAGGCCGGTACTGAATTCCATATTATCCTTTGATTGCACATAAGGAGAAAAAGTAAATTGAAACCTTAAATGCTCCATGTAATACCGGTAGGACAATCCATACCCGGTGGTAAATCCGGCAGCAGCACCAATGCCGTGTTTCATGTCAACGTTGGCTTCGTTATCTTCTGCTGTGTTTTGATTTGTCTGGTCTTGTGCCTGCAGGTTAATGACCAAAAAAACCATCAGGCTTGCTGTTAGTAACAGGGGTATAAATCTTTTCATAGCGTTTTATTTTGCACATTGAATCATTATATAAAAGTACGAAATTTAAACGACCAGAAAGAAGATTTATTTTACAATTATCTTTCTTGTTGTGTTTGTCAGTCCGGATGCGTTGTTTATGCGTAAAAAATACATGCCTGCCTGCCAGTCTTCAACATCAATGTTGATGTAATTTCCGGAAAACGCTTGTTTGCACATTTGTTGCCCACACAGGTCATACACCACAACAGTGCCACCGGCGGTGTTAGCCCCGTCCCATGTTATCATGATGTGTTTATCAGCGGGAACGGGTGAGATTTGTATGTCATCAGAAATGCCACGGCCATGAGTATCTTCGTTATAATCCCAGATGTATTCAGCAAATTCAGGTCTGTCAACAAAGGGATTGCGGTTGCCCTGCCAGTCGTAGATAGCATTGTTTCGCACTTGTTCTTTCTGGCTTACCGGATCATCGTAATGCCATTGCAACATCATATCAAGTGATGCTTGTTTCAATTGGGATCCATCCACCATATCGTTTGTCACAAAACTGCCATCTTCACCATAATAACGTACGGACATGTAAAAATAGATGCGTGCAAAATCGCCTTTGAAATCATCTATGGGTTCAAAAACCATATCACTGGTCCAGGAAGCATTGGTATAGCCTAGTTTACTTCCATTTTGTGATGTCCAGTTTGTATTATCCACTTCACCAAAGGCATAATTGCTGCGTTTGTTATTCACCCAGCCATCCGTTGGCACCAAATGCACAAGATCTGTGTGCATGGGCGATGCATCATTAAACCATGAGTCAGGCCATGAGTGTTCGCGGTTATAACAATCCCCTTCGCTGTTGTAATTACCACACTGATCACTGCCAAAGGTAAACACATAAGGCGGGGATGTTCCCGGTGTATCGCTGAACATATCCCATACTTCATTACTATCCTCCGGGCGCGGATCAGTATCGTAAAACGCAGTCCACAAATCACTGTAATCCAGCACAGTATGATTATCAATGATATCATGAAGGGCTTGTTGCAACTGGGTTTCGTGAAGGCCCTCAGCACTGTCATAATACCCGTCAGGGACTTGTGCTGAAACATAAAAGCTGATAAATATGCCTGCAATTAAACTTATGTATTTTTTCATATTTATTTTTATGCCGCATTTACTTTTCATCATAAATTATCACTTTCAATTCCAACATCCAATTCAATAATCATACAAATTTTATTGGTTTTGGTTCATTATACCCAAAATTGTAACAAATTTATACAAGATAAAAGCCAGGTTATTTTTTAACCGGTTTAATCAAATAAAGATACGCCGGAAAATGGTCAGAATAGCCTCCCATCCAGGTATCGCCAACAAAACTGCGGTAAGGATACCCTTTAAACCTGCCTTCAGATTGTTGCAAAAACGGTTTCACATACACAAACGCATCGTAAAACCTGTATCCATCAGATGGGTCAAGCAACCCCTGGCTAACAATCACCATATCAAAAAGGAACCATTTATCACGGTACGCACCTGACCCTACCCCCTTCTTGTATAATTCAGCCATGGGGTTGAACATTTCTCCTTTTTTTAGTTTGTTCTTTTTGCCTTTGGCTTCAAGGTTTTCCGTAATGGAAACATTGGTTGGGTTATCATTAAAATCTCCCATTATGATGACCTTGGCATCGGGGTTTTCTGCAAGCAAGGAATCAATAATATGCCTGGACACATCTGCTGCAGCCTTTCGTTTAGGCCGACTTGCAAGTTCCCCTCCCCTTCTGGACGGATAATGGATAACTATGAAATGCATTTTTTCACCATCCAGCTTGCCACTTACGAGCAACTGATCTCTGGTGTGATCGCTGGTATCTTCTTCAAACCTTACCGTGTAAGATGCTGAAGAAGTGACTTCAAAAAAATCTTTCCGGTAAATCAGACCAACATCCACACCACGTTCATCCGGCCCGTCATAGTGGACATAATCGTAATTGTAAGGTTTTAGATTATCCGTGTTGAAAATATCTTCAAGCACAGTAGCATTCTCAATCTCACTGACACCACATATCACAGGTGGCTGGTTTGTCAGGTCTGCCCCCACTTGTTTGATAACTGAGGATAGGTTTTTTAGTTTTGCATGGTATTTTTCCGTGTCGTAATTTTTTTCCCCTTCAGGCGAAAATTCTTCATTGAGAAAAATATCCGGGTCATTGATGGTATCAAACAGGTTTTCCAGATTGTAAAAAGCAACTGTATGGACTTTATATTGTGTTTCTTCCTGTGCAAACAGGCTTCCGGACAATACAATTAAAACCAAAAATAAGCTGAACAAATGTTTCATAGTTTCATTTTTAATATGCATATAATT
>JAQIDD010000010.1 GCA_027858215.1 Candidatus Delongbacteria bacterium
ATATTCTTCCAGTTGTTGTTCGGAACCAAGTTGGCGGATAAACATGTTCAAACGCCTGTCGAGTTCATTTTCCACTTCTGCCGATGTTACTTCAATGCTGTCTTTTTTGGCCTGCTGCAACAAGAGTTTCTGAAACAACATTTCTTCCAGTATCTCACAATTTACATCAGTGGCACCATAGTATCCCTGACTTTTAAGCTGCATAGCCTGGGTTTCTACCTCTGACAATAAAATGGGTTCATCTCCTACAACGGCAATCACCTGGTCTATTATTTTCTGATTTTGAGAAAATCCATGCAGGCTTACCAATAAAAGTAAACCCGTAAACATATTTCGAATGTTGATCATACACTTAATTTTCGTTTATAACGATAGCATCACTTGATTTAGCGTCCTGAATCAATTGATTTTTCAAATTAGTAATGAGTTCCTGCTTTCTCTTGTTAACGATGATATGCGATATCTTGCTTTCAATCAGATCAACTGGCATCGTATCACCGGGCATAATCTTTTCATTGATTTTTACAATGTATCGTTTCGTACTGTCCTCAACGGCAAAATACCCAAGTTGTAAGGCCTTTTGCCGCACATCCCGGTTATCCACAGCATGTATTTCTTTCAACAAATCATCCATGTACATCCATTTATCATTGTGTTCAACAATGGTTTTGTTGGTACCTTTAATGGCATCATACAAAATGTCCATCCTTTCCGGGGTGGCTCTCCTGACTTTATCCAGTTCTCTGTAATAAGCTGGTATTTCGGCATCCATAATCATATAATGGGCTTTTACAGCCTTCCTGTCTAAAGCATAACTTTGCAGGTTATTCTCATAATAAGCTTTAACTTCTTCCCGGGTAACTATAGTATCAAGCTCTGATTCTACATATTGACTTTCATATTCATAGATGTACATTTGTTTTCTAAAATCCCGGACCTTTTCCTTAATGTTTGAACTGTCTTTCAGGTTTTCAATAGCGCTGCGATACAACAATGTTTCATTCATCCATTTTTGCATGTGTTTTTTTGCCATTTCAATGCTGTCTTTTTCAGAAATATCATCCGGGATCATCTTTTCCAGTTCTTTCATTGTCAAGGTTTTCCCATACAGGCTAATCAACACATCTTCGCTCATAGCCTCTTCCTCATAATGACAAGAGGTCAAAAACAGAAAAGCTGAAAAAAAGAGCGCAACACATATTTTAAAATAGGTCATTTATTTACTTTTTTACAATGTCTTTTAAAACCTCGTGATGAATTACAACATCATATTTGTTGTGCAAAGCTTTCATCCATTCTTTTTCGAGCATTTTTTGATAATCAGCAGTGACCATGCCCCGTGCTTCTTTTAATTTTTTAACACATGGTTCGATTTTTTTAATATACACCACTTGATAATCATTTCTGTCCAGGATTTCTCCTTTTCGGTTAAGATTTTTACTATGTTCAACTACCAGCTCGGAAACCATTTCATTTGCACCTGTTTCAAATGTCCCACACAAATCTTTACTGACAGCAGCGGAATCTTCAGCATTGAACACACTGTCTATCTCATTCCATGTTACATTGCTGTGTTTCTTTAGATATTTTTCTACATTTTTAGCCAGCTTCTTGTCTTTAGCTTTCAGTTTTTTCACTTCATGCCGCGTGCCCCACATGTATTTTTGTTTGTTCTCTTCATAAAATGCTTTCAACCCGGCAGTATCTTCCACAGCTTTTGACCACACCATTTTATCAGTGACATCAAAAAGCAGGATTCCATCATGGTATTCTTTCATCAGGTAGCGGAATTTTGGGTATTTGTCTTCGAGGTGTCGTTCTTCATAAAGCAAAATACATTTGTCAATGTATAAATCCAATCTCTCATTCAAGAAAGTTTCCAACTCAATCGGATTGGATTTCCTGTTATATTTCTCGAGATACGCTGCATAATCTTTCTGGGTAAGTACGGTATCAGCAAAACTAAACAGTTTTCCATCGAGTTTTTTAGCTTCACTGGCATCCCATTTACCATGAAAAATACTGTCCGTAACATAGCTATGCACTTCTTCAGCTTTGTCAGGATATAATTTCAAATCATATTCTTTTTTCAACTTTTCAACCAACACATTTTTTGACCGTGTAGCCCGTGCCGAATTGCTGATTCGCGATGCGATTTTCGATTTTTCTTCTTCTAAATCACCCACAGGTTCTTTGTCAATGAGTTTGATAAAATGATAACCATAACTTGTTTTTATCGGTCCAGCTATTTCATTAATTTCGGTAAGCTGAAAAGCGGCTTCTTCAAATTCAGGAATCATTTTTCCACCTACTCCAAACCATGGCAACAAACCACCTGACCTGGCTGATCTACGATCCTCTGAATATGTTTCCGCCAGTGTCTCAAACGCTTCACCAGTGTCTAATTTTTGTTTTATCTCTTCTACTTTGGCTACTGCTTTTTCTTTTTCTTTCTCCGTTGCATCCTGAGGTTTGAGCACCATTATATGTGCAACACGTATTCTGCCTTTGGCCGGACGTTTGTCTTCAACTTTGATAATGTGATAACCAAACCGGGTACGCACAATATCAGATACTTCGCCTACAGGGGTTTCATAAGCAACCGTTTCAAAAGGATACACCATTCCAAAAACCGTAAACCACCCGAGATGACCATCGTTGCGTTTGACAGATTCATCATCAGAATACTTTTTTGCAAGCTCAATGAAATCCGCATCTCCACTCACGGCTTTTTCTCTGATTTCTGCAATTTTGTTATATGCTTCCAACGTATCTTCCGGACTGCCATGCTGATCCACTTTGATTAAAATATGCGATGCTTTGACATCTTTTTGCTTGCGCTCCCAGGCCTCTTCAATCAATTCGTTTTCTACGGAATTATCAGTTAGATATGGCTGCGCTAGCTGGGAACGATAACCACGGAGTTCTTTGTGAAACTTCTTCAGTGTATCAAGTCCCAGGTTCCTGGCTTCAGCTACTTTGAGTTTAAAATTCACAAACAGATCCACGTAATTCATCAAAGAATCCAGGCTATAACTCTCACTCTGTTGTTTGTTGTTTTTAGTGTAAATGTGCAAAAACTCACTGACGGTAATCTGTTCTCCATCCACTTCTAGAATAATCCCGTCATCCACATTTTGCTGAGAAAATACAGGCATCAGCAAGCTACTCAGTAAAAAAAGAAAACCAATTTTTTTAATCATATGTCATTTATTTTAGGTTATACTCAAATTTAATATTCTCTGCTGTAATTAGGAGCTTCACGGGTAATCACTACATCATGGGGATGAGATTCAAGCATGCCGGAATTTGTAATCTTCACAAACTTCCCGTTTCGTTGCAAAAACTCAATATCGGGTGTACCGCAATATCCCATTCCCGCTTTCAGGCCACCCACAAGCTGATACACGACTTCGCTGATGGTTCCTTTATACGGTACACGTGCCGCGATTCCTTCAGCCACCAGCTTTGATGAATCCGTTTCTTCTGCTTGAAAATATCTGTCTTTCGATCCTTTTTGCATAGCCTCAATAGATCCCATTCCACGGTATGATTTAAACTTACGGCCATTGTAAATTATTGTCTCCCCAGGCGATTCTTCTGTTCCGGCAAACAATGATCCGGCCATCACAGAGGAAGCTCCTCCTGCAATGGCTTTTACAATATCACCGGAAAAGCGTAATCCACCATCAGCAATCACAGGGATGCCTTTGGGATTCATAACAGAAGCCACATCATAAATGGCACTGAGCTGGGGCATGCCTACGCCGGCAATCACCCTCGTGGTACAAATTGACCCCGGACCAATACCTACTTTTACAGCATCGGCACCATTGTCTGCCAGCATCAACGCAGCTTCAGGGGTGGCAATGTTTCCTACCACCACATCAATACCTTTATAGGCCTTTTTCACTTTATTTACCAACTGCGCAACAGATTTGGTATGTCCGTGTGCGGTATCAATGACAATGGCATCCACACTGGCATCCACCAGGGCTGCAATACGTGCTTCCGTACCCTCTGAAATTCCAACAGCAGCAGCCACACGCAGTCGTCCTTGTTCATCTTTGCAGGAATTAGGACGGTCTTTGGCTTTAAAAATATCCTTGTAGGTGATCAATCCCACCAACATATTGTCTTTATCCACCACCGGCAATTTTTCAATTTTATGCCGTTCAAGAATGGCGGCTGCTTTTTCAAGATTAATGTCCTGGCCTGCCGTGATGATATTTTCGGATGTCATCACCTCTTTGATGGTTTTTTCCATCACATCCTGAAAACGCAAATCCCTGTTTGTCACAATGCCTTCCAGCATACCATGCTTATCCACAACCGGAATGCCACCAATCTTGTGCTCTTTCATGATATCCAGAACATCTCCCACGGTTAAATCCGCTGTGACGGTAATGGGATCGTATATCATACCATTATCTGCACGTTTTACTTTACGCACATGCAACGCCTGCTCTTCAACGCTCATGTTTTTATGGATAACACCTATCCCCCCTTCGCGGGCAAGCGCTATTGCCATTGCAAATTCCGTAACCGTATCCATGGCAGCAGAAACAATGGGAATATTGAGGTCAATGTTCCGGCTGAGTTTACTCGTGGTTGCTACATCTTTAGGCAACACCTCCGAATAAGCAGGTACCATCAGGACATCATCAAATGTAAGTCCTTCTCCAATAAGCTTTTGCGATGATATAGACATATACAGATTAGCTTTGTTTTATGCAGGACGAAAATACAATATTTTTTTGTTTTATAACAGAGATTTTATTTAAATACGATATTGCTTATCAGATTGTATCCTACTACCTCATTGAGGCGCTGTTGTAAAAGCTTACGTTGTCCTGAAAGTTCATCCCTGAGCACAGGTGAATTAAGATGGACATACAATACAGATCCTCTGAAATACATTTTATCGGTGTAGCGCGCAGCATTGTTTCCTACTACATCAGTCCATGATTTTTTAATCCGCAATTTATCCAAATCATGATTCAGGTTATACTGCGATTTTATATTGCGTATTATGTCCGATAAATGACGTGTTTTTTGTCGTTGCATAATTGCCTTTTAATAAAGCGCAAGATACAAAAATTACTAAAACACCATGCTTATTCAGCGGACAATAATGAAAAATCAGAATGTTTTAATGTCTGGAAAAAACCGCCTTATCACACTCAGGTTATGACTATACGTACCTGTATCCGTATTGTAAATTCCAGAATGATCAAGTAAATCAATCCGCACGCTTCCACTGGCGTGAATGATGTGTTTTTCATCCAGTATGATACCGGTATGAATTGTTTTTCCGTTGTGACCTTCAAAAAAGGCCACATCTCCGGCCATGGCATCATGTCTGAAACAAATTGTTTCGCCTTCAATAGCCTGCTGGGAAGCATCCCGGGGCAAGTCTTTTCCCATGATCCTGAACACTATCTGCACAAAAGCTGAACAATCCATGCCAAAAACCGTTTTGCCACCCCACAGATAAGGGGCATTCAAAAATTGCGTTGTCGTTTTTTGAAGCGTTATGGTGTGGTTATCCGGCAAGGTATCCAGTGAGTAAATTTTATCCCCGGTTTGGAACTTGTTGTTTTTATCCGGTGCAGGTATTTTGGCGCCCGCCGGAATCAATATAGTGTTCCCCTGTTCATCGGTAGATTTAGCAAACACGTCAGGTACAATGGTTTCATGTTTCACATCTTCGGGTTGTGATGACGATAGATTTCCTGCCATTTTTTTGTCAATCCACCCTTCGTAATTGTCCGTCAGGGAACGGATATACAACCATGAACCACGCTTCTTCAACACTTCAAATTGTTCTCCAAAAAGCAGTTGTGTTACCTGTTCGCTATGTTCTGACGTTGTAGAGCGTACCGGAATTAAACTCAATTGTGTAATGCCTGTCTCCATGTGTAAATTTCATTATTTGATATCAAACAACTATCTTTACCCTGTAAAATTCAGGATAAAACATTATGTTTGCCAAATTATTGAATAATGCAGATCAAACATCATTGGTTGTCGTTTTTTTTCAACAGGATGATGTTAACTTGAAAATAAACATTAAGAATTATTCACATCATGGGGAAATTTAATCTCAAAAAAAACGCTTTGAAAATATACATTGTTTTTTTGTTTGTACTGGTTTACGGGTTCATTGTTTATATGTACCCGCGGGAACGAAAATTTGCATATGAATTTCAGCAAGGGGCACCATGGCCCCACGAGGACCTTATTGCTAATTATAATTTTCCTGTGTATAAATCCCCTGAAACCATAGCAAATGAAAAAGACAGTGTTTATAACAATTTCATTCCATATTTTAAATATGACAGCATCATTTTAGATGAAACAAAATCTGACTTTAGAAATGCATTTTTTAAAGCCTGGATACAGGTTGTCATACCGGGAAATAATAGTTTCCCTGGATTCAAAATAAATAATAACCAATCCAGCACAATACCAAAAAAGCAAAGGGATAAACTGCTGAATGACTATTTTCATATTTTTGACAGCATATACCAAACAGGATTGATTAAAGATGACAGCCTGGGAACAAATACGGATGAGATACGTATTCTGGAAAACGGAGAGGCTCAACTGACCAGCAAAACAGATGTATTGTTTTACAATGAAGCATGCAATATCCTGAAGCAACGGGGAAAATCTATCACCAAAGAGGTCATGTCTGATTCTTTGGTTGATCAGTTAACAACCCGAATTAACCTATGTGAATTTCTTGTGCCAAACCTGACATACGCCAAAAACACCAATGAAAAAATCCTGGCTGAAAGGATCAATAATATTTCAAGAACCAGGGGCATGATCCAAAAAGGAGAACTCATCATTCAACAAGGGGGAATTGTTGATGGAGAAACTTACCTGGTTCTGCAAAGCATGAAAAAAGACTATGAGAGCTCGGCCAACATCACCCGGCTTGGCTTACTGATTTTTGGAATCAGCTTACTGTATATTGCTCTTGGGTTGGCTCTGTTCTTATTTTTACGGAATTTCAAACCAGAAATCTTAGTTTCCTTTAAGAAAATCACCTTTGTCATGCTTCAGGTATTTATCCTCATGATAATTACCATCGTAATTGTACGTTTTACGGGCTTGTCTGTGTATATCGTTCCTTTTGCACTTGTCCCCATGGTCATCAATACATTTTATGACAGCCGCACTGCTTTGTTCTTGCATCTTATCATAGTTTTAATGGCAGGTTTTCTCGCTCCCAACGGATTTGAATTCGTTTTATTACAGATGTTTGCAGGAATAGTGGCCGTATTTAGCCTTTCCAACATCCAAAAACGCAAACAATTATTTGTCACCAGTTTTTATGTTTTGCTCATTTATTGCATCACGTATTTTGCCCTGCAAATGTTGTACGGCAGAGGTCTCAATCATCTTATATGGACGGATTTTGCCTGGTTTGCAGGCAACGCTGCCCTGTTACTTTTCGTGCTTCCGCTTATTTATGCCTATGAAAAGTTGTTTGGGTTTGTCTCAGATGTTACCTTAATGGAATTGTCCGATACCAATAATCCGCTACTGAGGCAACTGGCAGAAAAAGCACCTGGCACATTCCAGCATTCCATTCAGGTTGGCAACCTAACCGAAGCGGTGGCCCGAGAAATCGGAGGGAACCCTATGCTTGTTCGTACCGGAGCCCTGTACCATGATATTGGAAAATCCGCCACCCCACAGTATTTTATGGAAAACATCAGCGGGAAGAATCCACATGATAAGCTTGATCACAAAGAATCCGCCCGGCTTATTATTGCACATGTTACTAATGGCAAAAAAATGGCACGAAAAGCTAAACTGCCGGATCAAATCATTGACTTTATTGTCAGCCACCACGGGACAACAAGGGCAGAATATTTTTACAGATCGTTCCAAAATGATTATCCGGATAAAAAAATTGACTCGCAAGCTTTTACCTATCCTGGCCCCATGCCTCACAATATCGAAACTGCTATACTGATGATGGCTGATACGGTAGAAGCTGCAACACGCTCTTTGAACGACTACTCGGAAAAAAACATTCGCAACATGGTTAATACATTGATTGACAAACAAAGGGAAGCAAATCAATTTGAGAATGTTGACATCACCTTTAAAATGATTAACAAAGCCAAGCGAGTGTTTACAGATAAATTACTGAGTATTTATCACACCCGGATTGAATATCCGGATGAAAAAAACAAACACAACGCTTAGCTTAGCACCGCATACGTCTATCTGATCCCAACACCAGTAAGGACAAGGCTGCTTTTCACAACACACTATTTATCCAGTTTGATAGCATTTTTATGCCGTCTTTTGTCATATACGATTCCGGATGAAATTGCACACCAGTCCATGGATATGTTTCATGACGATATGCCATGATGACCCCCTCCTCAGTTTTTGCCGTAATGTGAATCTGGGATGGTACAGACTCTATCACCCAGCTGTGATACAATCCAACCTCTATATTTGTGGAAACACCTTTAAATAAAACATCATCATTGCACGCAATCAATGCTTTCTTTTGCCCATGCACAACCTCAGGCAAATGCGCTAATTGCCCACCACAATATAAAGCCATCATTTGATGCCCCAGGCATACTCCCAGCACCGGTTTACGTTTTAATTCCGAAAGCATACGAAATAACTTGGGATATTCATAAGGCAATCCCGGTCCCGGTGAAATAACAATGGCATCATATAACCTGGAAACAAGAGGTTCAACATCATCATATGTCATTACATCAACATCACACATACCAGTTTGCCTGACCGTTTGTGCCAGTTTATACGAAAAAGAATCATAACAATCAATGAGCAAACAATTTTTCATTTGTAATTAAGTCAAATTTGATGTTATCTTTGAGTTGTTATTAGGTTTTCAAAAGTAGGGTTTTTCATGAAAACATTGCAGGCAAAAGAAACAAAAAAATACATGAACATGCTTGGCACTAGTGGTGAAGCTTTTCTGGCTGTCATCAGCTTTGATATGCAACATAACCATGTCATGCCGCTGGAAACCATTTGTGATAATGACTGCCTGTACCATTTTCCGAACAAAGCCAACGCTCACAATTCATATCCTCGAAAAATCAACACCCAACTTAATTTCACGCCTCTCCCCTTTGATGAATACCACAAAGCATACAAAAAAGTGCTGGCTCATATCAATCGCGGAGACAGCTATCTGTGCAATTTATGTTTCGAGACAGCGGTAAACCTGAACGAAAAATTACACCATATTTTCCATGGCAGCAAGGCAAAATATAAGCTGTGGATGAAGGACAAATTTGTGTGTTTTTCACCGGAAAGTTTTATCAATACACATCAAAATACAATTTACACGTACCCGATGAAAGGCACCATTGATGCAAATAAAAAAGATGCCAAAAACACATTGCTAACAGACCCCAAAGAAACGGCTGAACATTATACCATCACGGATTTGTTGCGGAATGACCTCAGCATGGTGGCAGACAATGTGGAAGTCAACCGGTACCGGTATGTTGAAAAAATCACCACAAGCCGCAACCAACTCTTGCAAACAAGCACAGAGATAAAAGGCATGCTGACTGAAGGATGGCAAAATCATATAGGTGATATTGTATTTAAATTATTACCGGCAGGAAGCATTACCGGGGCTCCGAAACAGAAAACAATGGATATAATAAACAAAACAGAAAACCATAAACGGGGCTATTATACGGGCATTACTTGTCTTTTTGATGGTACTGATATTGATAGTTTTGTCATGATTCGAATGATCACAGAACAAAACAGGAAACATTACTATAAAAGCGGCGGCGGCATCACCTCCTTGAGCAATTCTGAAAACGAATACAAAGAAATGATACAAAAAATTTATGTACCAATTCATTGAAAGCATACGCATTGAAAATGGAAATGCCCCATTGATCGAATATCATCAACACAGGTATAACCAATGCCTTAAAGCACATTTTAAGCATGCTAAACCTGTACCACTTTCTCACATTGCAGACAAATACGCAAACAAACAAAGCAACTGGAAATTGCGGATAGAATATGACCACAAGATTCGTAACGCTCAATGCATACCTTACCGCCCACGGCGCATAAAACATTTTCGCCTCGTGTATGATGATCAGATTGACTATGCATGGAAATACAGCAATCGTAAAGCATTTGAAAAACTTAAATCCCTGTATCATGAAGATGAAGAAATAATCATCGTTAAAAACAACCTGATTACTGACAGCAGTTACGCCAACCTGGCTTTTTACGCAGCTCCGCATTGGTACACACCAAAACATCCGTTGCTGAAAGGCGTTATGCGACAGTACCTGCTGGATCACAACAGCATCAAAACCGCCAACATCACCCCAGGGCAATTAAAACAATTTGAACTTTTCTGTCAAATCAATGCCATGCTGGATATTGATGCCACGCAAAAATATGCTACAGGAGATATTTTGCTTTAATTTTTCAGACATGCTACACAACATTTATAACATAACCTCCTTATTTTTAAAGCCATATAATCTCATTTTCTTTTATTTAAAATCAATCTACATTTAATTAGCTCAAACATGATAAATATCATGTTTGAGGTTTTTCAATTAAAATATTTTTATGCTGATTATTAAGAAATTGTAATTCATAATGTTCGTTAATTTATTAACAACGTTAAATTAGTAACAACTTAAAAACAGATTATTACCATGACTGATGTAAAGGAATTAATTCAGGGTAAAATCAAGACTTTCGGCAACAATAGGACTGCACTTATGCCGATTCTGCAAGCCATCGTTGAGGACAAAAATCACCTTGACGAGGAAGACATGATTGAAGTTGCAGATGCGCTTGATATTTCCACTGCCGATGTGTACGGCACCGCAACTTTTTACACCTTCCTTGACACTATCCCCAGGGGCAAATATGTGATCAGGGTATGTAAAACCATTTCCTGCCATATGGCTGGAAAGGATGAGATTTTTGACACATTGAAAGATGTTCTGAAAATTAAAGAAGGTGAAACAACACCTGACAAGAAATTCACCTTGTTAATAGCCAATTGCATGGGCTGGTGTCATAAAGGACCGGTTATGCTGGTCAACGATGACATTTACACAGAACTAACCAAAGAAAAAGTCATTGACATCATCAATGAGTACCAGGAAAAATAATTTTTATCAATAACCCAAAAACAAAAAAGGTATGGATGCTAAGAAACTAAATAAAGTTGACCTTATTTTTGACCAAGAGGGCTGCAATGCGCTTGAAGTCCTTGACAAAGCACTCGAATGCACTCCTGATGATATCATTAATGACATGATTGATTCCGGCTTAAAAGGGCGTGGCGGAGCTGGTTTTCCAACCGGGCTCAAATGGAAATTCACACGTGCCGAAGATGACCCTGTGAAATATGTTATCTGCAACGCTGACGAGGGAGAACCCGGCACATTTAAAGACCGTGAAATCCTTGACAAGGTACCGGCTAAAGTTTTTACTGGTATGGCAATTGCTGCACATGCTATTGGAGCCAAAAAAGGATTCATTTATGTACGTGCCGAATACAGGTTTATGCGTAAAACCCTACAGAAACAAGTTGATGAATTCAATCAGATTCTGAAAGACAAAGGCCATGACTTTCACATTGAACTGCGTTGGGGAAGCGGGGCATACGTCTGCGGCGAAGAGTCTGCACTTTTCGAATCAATGGAAGGTAAGCGCGGTGAACCAAGAAACAAGCCACCTTATCCAACTAAAAATGGCTATCTCAACAAACCGACCGTTATCAATAACGTTGAAACACTGGTTTACGCAACCATGATTTTCAGGATGGGACCGAGTGAATTTAACAAACTGGGAACAGCCGACTCATGCGGTTCTAAAGTCTTTTCTGTTTCAGGGGATACCAATAATCCCGGTATTTACGAACTGGAAATGGGCTTACATGTAAATGATTTTGTTGATGAATTCGGTGATGGTGATACCAAAGCTGTTCAAATAGGAGGTGCTGCCGGATTTTGTGTTCCGCGTAAAAATTTTAACAACCTTGTCATTGGTTTTGAAGGCATACCCACAGGCGGTTCTATGATGTTGTTCAACTCAACCAGATCCATGTACAACGTGCTGCATGATTACCTCGAATTTTTTACCGAAGAATCTTGTGGTAATTGTACCCCTTGCCGTGTTGGTTGTCAGCAACTTCTTAAAGGCATTGAAGCTGTTAAAAGCGGCGGAAAATCCCCATCGTACCTTGATGATCTTAAATCGCTTGCAAAAACAATGAGAACATCTTCAAAATGCGGACTGGGGCAATCTGTTGCAAATCCGTTCATTTCAATCATTGACAATTTCAAAGAAGAAATCATTTATTAATTAATTGTGACATTTAAAACTCATAATACCATGGGAAAATTTGAAGTTAATCTTAAGATAAACGACCTCCCGGTTACTATCGAAGAAGGTACAACAATTCTTGATGCAGCACAAAAACTTAATTTCCGAATTCCTACACTGTGCCATCACCCCGACCTTTGCGTTGCCGGTAACTGCAGGGTATGCGTTGTAGAGCAAACAGGCGCAAAAACATTGCCAGCAGCCTGTGCTACACCCGTAGCTGAAGGCATGGAAATTTTTACTAATTCAGCAAAAGTTCGTCAGGCCAGAAAACATGTGGTTGAACTGCTTTTATCAGAACACAAGTCTGAATGTACAAGCTGTTATAAAAACGGGAAGTGCGAATTACAGGAACTTGCCATCGAATACAGAATCAGCGAAGATACATTCCTGAAACTTGTTGAAGAAAAAGGATACACCATTGATGACTTATCTCCGGCTATCATTAAAGACGATTCGAAATGTATTCGTTGTCAGCGTTGCGTCAGAACATGTACTCAAATACAAAGCATTTCTGCCCTCGCTGTAATCAATAAAGGTGATGAGCAAAAAATCGCAACATTCCTTGACAAACCAATGCATTCTGTAGTCTGCACAAACTGTGGTCAGTGTGTATCACATTGTCCTACAGGAGCGCTTGTTGAGAAGAATTACATTGATCAGGTCTGGGATGTTATTAACGACCCGAACCTGCACGTGGTTGTACAAACAGCCCCTGCTGTACGAATAGGCTTGGGTGAAGAGCTGGAACTATCTCCGGGTGACCGTGTGACCGGCAAAATGGTGGCTGCCCTGCGTCGCCTGGGGTTCAACTCAGTATTGGATACGGATTTTTCTGCCGACCTTACCATCATGGAGGAAGGTACAGAACTGCTTACCAGGTTGAAAAAGGCACTGGTTGACAAAGATGAAAGCGTTAAATTGCCAATGACCACAAGTTGTTCTCCGGGGTGGATTAAGTTTATTGAGCATAAATATCCCGAGTACCTTGATAACGTATCAACTTGTAAATCTCCGCAGCAAATGTTCGGAGCATTGGCAAAAACATTCTACGCTGAGAAAAAAGGACTGAAAGCTGAAAAGGTAGTTTCTGTCTCTATAATGCCATGTACAGCTAAGAAATATGAAGCTGATCGCCCCGAAATGCGTGACAGCGGTTATAAAGATGTTGATTATGTTCTCACTACGAGGGAACTTGCAGCAATGGTGCGTCAGGCTGGGATGGATTTCTCTGCCCTTGAAAATGAAAATTACGACAGCATCATGGGTAAATCCACAGGAGCTGCCGTTATTTTCGGTAGTACCGGTGGTGTAATGGAAGCTGCATTGCGTACGGCTTACGAAATTGTTACCGGTCGTGAAGTGCCGTTTGAGAACCTCAATATTATGCCGGTTCGGGGACTTAAAGGCGTAAAAGAAGCCAAAGTTAAAATTGAAAACGTGAAACCCGAATGGGGCTTCCTCGAAGGAGTTGAACTCAGTTGTGCCATTGCTCATGGACTGGCTAACGCCAAAATACTCATGGACAAAGTAAAAGCTGGAGAAGCTGATTATCATTTCATCGAAATCATGGCTTGTCCGGGTGGTTGTCTTGGTGGCGGTGGTCAACCCATGCCTGTCAGTGACAAAATCCGTCAAAAACGTATGGATGCCATTTACCAGGAAGATGAAAGCCTAGAATTCAGAAAATCACATGAGAATGCTGAAGTTCAGGCTATTTACAAGGAATTCCTTGGTGAACCCCTGGGACATAAATCACATGAATTGTTACACACTACCTATAAAAAACGTAAAAAATACTGATTCTTACTGCATTTTTAACGTAAAAAAGGCTTCCTTTCGGGAGCCTTTTTTTTTGTCATCAAAGATAAATTTTCCTAACTTTATTGATTAAAATATTGGGATTATGGATGAAATTTCGAAAGATAAGCTTAAGGCATACAATACCATATACGGTAAAAAACAAAAGGAAAGCAAAAAAGCCTGGGATTTCTCAAATACAGTATGGAAACACATCAAATCAACGTTTGATAATTTTATTGACGAAGGTCAGGAAACCCAACAAATGGCAGAAGTCTTCTTCAAAATGCTGGAACAAAAGCTAAGATTGAATGAACGCAACGAGCCACCTTCCGAAGAAGAAGTGAAAGAAGCTTTGGAACAATTGAAAGACGTTGGAAGAATTGGTTTTTTCGCTTCTGTTTCTTTGTTGCCGGGAGGTGCTTTTTCTTTGCTGGGGATTGAATTACTTG
>JAQIDD010000064.1 GCA_027858215.1 Candidatus Delongbacteria bacterium
GTGGAGGCAATTATGCATCTACGGGTGTGTATTTTTACATCATCAAAGCCGAAGGCATTGATGGATATGATTATGACCTTCAAGGGCCATTTCATCTGATACGCAATAAATAATAAACCCAGTACAACAACAGGGGAAAACAAAAACTCTTCTTACTTTTCGAAATAAGAAGAGTTTTTTTATGCCTCAGGCAACGAAAACAAAATTAAAATTGTCTATCTTATGAAAATTGCATAATTTCGCAGTTGTAATATTATTGATTTGTAGAATGTAAACTAAAAAACACATACTTATGAAAAGAAATAAGCTGTTATTTATATTTGCCGCAATGGTAATGGCAATCAGTGGTTTTTCACAGGATTACAATGAGAAATTGTTGGTAAAATATTCAGGTGAAGAAATTCAAAACTTAAAAGCTGAAAATCCAAACGAATTTGAATTTTTAAATTATTTTGTGGAAAATGGTTTTAGAATCATTGACATGCCAGACAAACCCATTGATCATAAAGAATTGATAAAAATTGAGAACGAATCCAAACAAATTTCTTCATCAGATTTGGTTGGGTTTAATCCTTTGGAATATAAAGATTGTATTTACGGAAGTGAAAGGCAATATTTCAAAGCCGGAAATACCGGAAAATTAATCATCATTCCCAAAGCTTCACAGTTAAGAAATCAAATAGAAAACATGAAAAGAATCGAAAAACAATAAGATTATGAAAAAATTAATCCTTCTTACTACATTAATTTTCACAAGCCTGTCGCTACTTTTCGCACAGAGCTTTGATATGGTTGCCGATGATGGACAAACCGTTTCAACCTGCAGTGCTGCTTTTAGCGCAGGTTCATATACTCCCGGCGAAACATACACCCTGACCGTTTGCTCAGATGATGCGCTGGACCATCATGTAACAATTAGTATTTCTTCATATAGTTTTCCTGCCGGAACATCCTTGTGTGTATATGACGGACAGAATGCATCAGCCCCTGAACTGGTTTGTTGGGATGAAACCACAACAGCAGGTATGATAGCTACACAGGCTCAAAATACCAATGAAAGCGGATGTCTCACGTTTGTTTTTGATGCCGGCACTTCAGGAGCATCATGGTCAGGTACATTTTCATGTAATTTTGTGTGTCAGGCTCCCATGCTGGTGAATGTTGTATCTACTGATCCTCCGATAGTTGAAGAAAGTGGTGTTGACTATGTCAATGTGTGCTGGGATGAAAACAACAACCAGTCTTTTCCTGTAACCTTTAATGCAGAAGGGACATATCCCGGAGGCACAGGTTACACCCTGGATGATGATAACGTGACATTTACCTGGGAATTTGGAGATGGCACAGAGGAATCCGGTGTTGGCTTGACTAGTGTAACCCATAATTTTCCTGCACGGGAAGGTTATACTGTTATTCTTTCTATAGAGGACTCTCAGGGATGTACAAATACAAACTCTATGACACAAAGAGTTCGGGTATCAAGACCTCCTATATGGAACGATGGAGGCACTTATGTTGATCCGGATGCCATATGTATGGGTGAAGAAGTGGAAATGTGTGCATCGTATGATACAGAAACCTGGAACAGTGCTATAACCCCGGCAATTGCTGACACTATATTTTGCCCGGATGGTAGCGGTGTTTGTTATGAAACAAGCATCATGCAAAATCAGTTTTTACCGGGACAAACACTGAACGATAATAATAATATACTGGGAATTTGTTTGAATATGGAACACTCCTACCTCGGAGACCTGACAATGCAAATTCAGTGTCCCAGTGGTCAGTCTGTTCAGCTTGAAACCCAGGGCGGAAGTAGCACCCACCTTGGCGAACCCATTGACCCGGGTACTGGCCCCGGCGTTGGTTATGATTATTGTTTTACGCCTGATGGTACACAAACACTCGAAGAAGCGGCCGCAAGCGTTTCTACTGTTCCGGCAGGTGATTATGCTTCGTATGAATCTTTAGCAGGACTGGAGGGTTGTTTGCTTAATGGCCAATGGACTATTTCAATATGCGATAACTGGTCAATTGATGATGGATATGTATTTGGTTGGTATATTGAATTTGATGAAAGTTTATACCCTGAGGTATGGAGCTATACACCACAATATACACCCACGGAATGGTATGGGCTTTACGGTTCTGAAATAGATTCTCCTACAGATCAAAATTGTGCAACAGGAACTTATACGACAACAGATAATCCGGATCAAAATACTCAACAACCATTTATTTTCACTTTAACAGATGATTTTGGTTGTGAACATGATACAGCCATGAATGTCACCGTATATAGCCAGGATGATCCGAATTGTTGCATATCCCCTTCCCCTTCTGCCGGCACTGATGATTTGGTTTGCAATTTATCAACAAATTTAAACGCAAGTACTCCGGAATCAGGGAACAGTGGCTATTGGGAATTCATTAGTGGTCCCGGAAATGCAAGTTTTGCCGATGAAACCAACCCAAATACAAACGTTACCGTTGATATGTATGGAGAATATGAATTTGCCTGGACAGAAGAATACCTTGGTAATTCAAGTTGTTCTACATCAGAAACCGTTACAATTGAATTTTACGAGATGTTAGATCCCACAATAACACCAATAGACGACATGTGTGTGTCTGCATCTCCTGTGGAATTGGTTATTGAAGATGAAGGAACCATTACCACAAGTCCCAATATCAACACAGAAATTGCTGACGGAATCATTGATCCACAAGAAATAGGGCCGGGTACATATACCATTACAAATACAGTAAGTAGTCCCTGTACAACTGCTCCGGAAGATGAAATAACATTTGAGATTTTTGATGAAATAGAAATAACAGATTTCAATGATCAAACTTGCATCAATGCAAATGCGGACTTCGTAGTCCAATGGACAACCGTTGGATGGGACGGAACACCGACGACTAATTATAATGTGAATGGAAATCCTCAATCCACGACTAATTTTTATGATACAATTCCTTCGCCGGGAAATTATAGTTATACTGTGACCGATGACAATGGATGTTCTAACATTGTACTGGAAGGATACCGTGATTGTGGTTGCCCAAGCCCCGGAACCATGTCAAGCCTGGGATTGGTGACATTATGTGAAGGTGATTGCACAGGAGATTCTGTTTCTCATAATGGAGATGAAAATATGATGGGAGGCTCTGACCTTGAGTTTTTCATTCATGCAGGAGATAATGTCCCGTTAGCCTATAATTCTGATCCTGATTTTTGCCAGGATACCTTATCCTTTAATCAGGTGTACTATGTGTCTCCACTTACAGGTTTTGACGAAAATAGTAATGGGCATGTAGAAGATGGTGAGTCTTGTTATTCTATTTCACAGGGAACACCGGTAATGTGGATGCAAAATCCAATTGTTGATGCAGGGTCAACAAATGATACCTGTGGCCTATTTATTCCATTAAACGGAAATGCACCATCAGGAGGTATGATTGGCTATTGGACATCCGATTGTGATTTTTCTGCTGTCCAGGGAACCAATTATCACGATCCTGACATGGTGGCCATGGTAAATGATTACGGAGATTGTACCTTTACATGGCATATTGTAAATGGACAATGTGTAGGCGAAGATGATGTGGTAATGCATTTTAACCAGGACCCTGTTCCTTTTGCCGGTAATGATACAATTGTTTGTGGAAATCAAATAGAACTCACTGTAGAACATAGCCTGCCTGGAACTATGTTACAATGGTCCGGCAATGCCAATTTCAACCCGGCTACAGGAACAACAACAACGGTCACAGTGGGGACTACAGGAACTTATGAATTTACACTTACCGAATACAATGGTTCCTGCTATGCTCAAGATAAAATTCTTGTAACCTTTATACCCGGGCCTCAGCCTACAATTCAAAATACAGAGGATAATGTCTGTGGGCAACAATATAATCTGAGTGTCCAAAATGTTACCGGAGAAGGTCAATGGACAGCGTATGAAGACGGAACACAGATTTATCCTACCTTTGAAAATAATAATGACACCTCACCAAACATACTTGTAACAGTAGGTAACTGGAGTGGTCAATTTAGAACAGTGGAATTTGTGTGGTCAGAAACAAATTCATATGGAAGTGTTGAATGTACTAATGATGTTTCATGCGAAATTACATTTTCAAAACAAGTATATGCTTACGTTGGGGATAATGACCAACCTGAAATTTGTGGCAATGAATTCACCTTTGATGCTGATACTACTGGATTTGGTCCACATGTAGATGGAAGATGGATAATCAAAGATATACCAGATTATACAATAGACCCTGATGAATTTTCCCCCGACGGCCATTTTACACATTACTCACCAGGCATTTACGGTGATTCCGCACATGTTACTTTCCCTGCAATATGGTCTGTGTCAGATACATTAAATATCTGCTCAGCACTGGATACCGTACTTATTACTTCATATCAAAAACCAAATGCCAATGCCGGAAATGATGATTATACCTGTGGATTGAGCTACGATTTGGAAGCTTTTTACAGCCTCCCTGCAACCTCTTCTTACGATCCATACGGCTTTTGGTCTCCTCACTCAGACCCAGATGTAAACCCGGGTACTGCTAACTTTGTTGACAATGATAGTGCGGCTACAACAGTAAATGTTACTGAACCAGGAGATTATTGTTTTATATGGAGAGAGAACAATTCCTTGAGGCCAAATTGCAATAGCAGGGATACCATTTGGATTGAGTTTAAAGCAAATCCTTATATTTCTGCTGGAGATGATTTTGATGTCTGTGGAAATGAAACGAATCTGGATGCTACCACCGATGGTTTCGATGGTGGGTGGTTACCTCCTGTGGGCGGAACCATTGATGATTACAATGATCCCTATTCACCTGTGTATTTCCCGGGACAAGGTCCGGTGGAATATGTCTGGCAGGAATCCAATGATGAATGCACCAGTAAAGATACAGTCGTAGTGACATTTTGGCAAGAACCTAATGCCCAACTGGCTATGGATCCCGAAGACACAGCCGTTTGCGGCCGTAAGTTCAACCTCCGTGCAGAAAATCCCGGCAGTGGCGTTAACGGCAACTGGATAGCTAATCCAAGCAACAGTGTGGATTTCTATTTCAATACATACAACGATACCGTTGAAGTAACCTATTATGGGCATTATGATTTTAATTGGGTGCTTAGCAATCATCCTGACAATGAGCCCCCCACATTCTGTTCTGACACATCCGAACCATGGACAGTGCATTTTATTGAAACACCACAGGCCAATGCCGGCAATGACACCCTGTTTTGTGGTTT
>JAQIDD010000078.1 GCA_027858215.1 Candidatus Delongbacteria bacterium
GAATTATCAGGCCCTCCG
Organism: Candidatus Delongbacteria bacterium; assembly: GCA_027858215.1. Taxonomy (GTDB): domain Bacteria; phylum Bacteroidota; class Bacteroidia; order Bacteroidales; family ML635J-15; genus JAQIBY01. The sequence continues at coordinate 19 of JAQIDD010000078.1, forward strand.
CCGTCAATTGAAAAAATTCAAAGAAAAACAAAGGCAAAAGTAACATTGCATAAATCGGCATAATTCTCTCTTTTTATAAATCCCTTGATGGAAACAATAGAATTTTGTTATTACCTCAAATCTGCAAACCGCTTTGGGGTTTGATGCGGTAACGAATTGGGCTGCATGTGCTTAGAGCTTGTCAATGCAGTGGCGAATCTGTTTTGTATAGTTCGCTGGCAAGGCAAAATAAGTCGTTCTCAATTTATTTGCAAAGTTAAAAAGGGGAGCATATTAAATGATGTTGTGAATACTTGTTATGGTTATTGTTTCTGTTGGATGAACATTTTACGTGTTAAGAAATTTACTAATCAACAGATTGTGAGTAAAATGCATCTATTTAAAAACTTTTTAACGGGTGTCTGAAAAAAATAATTCAAATATTTTTGTGAACTCCAATAATAGTATATATATTTGCACTCCAATTTTCGGTACGTTTTTAAGCGTAAACGTTCTTTTTAGCATAAGCCGATGTAGCTCAGCTGGTCAGAGCAGCTGATTTGTAATCAGCAGGTCGGGGGTTCGAATCCGTCCATCGGCTCTTGTGATCAGGGGAGATACCAAAGTGGCCAACTGGGGCAGACTGTAAATCTGCTGGCGTATGCCTTCGTAGGTTCGAATCCTGCTCTCCCCACATTATGTATGGCTCTGAATAACAAAGGATGCGGGAATAGCTCAGTTGGTAGAGCACAACCCTTCCAAGGTTGGGGTCGCGAGTTCGAGCCTCGTTTCCCGCTCTTTGCTAGCCGATGTAGCTCAGGGGTAGAGCGTTTCCTTGGTAAGGAAGAGGTCATGGGTTCAAATCCCATCATTGGCGCTGATGTTGATGTTTTAGATTAGCAAGTTAAATTAAAAATAAGTAAAGTGATAAAGTAATATTATAAACTTTTAAAACCATGGCAAAAGAAAGATTTGAAAGAAACAAACCGCATGTCAATATTGGTACTCTTGGTCACGTTGACCACGGTAAAACAACATTGACCTCTGCAATTACAAAGATTCTGGCCAAAGATGGTTATGCCACAGAAGCCAGTTTTGATTCAATTGACAATGCTCCTGAAGAAAAAGAAAGAGGGATTACGATCAATTCTGCACATGTTGAATATGAAACAGAAAGCAGGCATTATGCACATGTTGACTGTCCGGGACACGCCGACTATGTAAAAAACATGGTCACAGGTGCTGCTCAAATGGACGGTGCTATTCTTGTGGTTGCTGCTACTGATGGTCCAATGCCGCAAACAAGAGAACATATATTGCTGGCTCGTCAGGTAAATGTGCCGAAAATTGTTACCTTCCTCAATAAATGCGATCTTGTGGATGATGAAGAACTCCTCGAGCTTGTTGATATGGAAGTACGTGAACTCCTTAGCTTCTATGAATTTGATGGCGATGAAGCTCCCGTTATTCGGGGGTCTGCTCTTGCTGCCCTTAACGGCGATGCTGATGGCGAAACTCAGGTTCGTGAACTCATGAAAGCTGTTGATGAATGGATTCCTGTTCCTCCTCGTGATAATGAAAAACCGTTCCTTATGCCTGTTGAAGATGTTTTCTCAATTACAGGACGTGGAACTGTTGCTACAGGTCGTATTGAGTCTGGTATTGTTAACACTGGAAATGAAGTGCACCTCATTGGATTGGGCGCTGAAGGTCGTAAAACCGTTGTAACCGGTGTTGAAATGTTCCGCAAAATCCTTGACAGAGGAGAAGCAGGGGACAACGTTGGCTTGTTGTTACGCGGTGTCGATAAAAAAGAAATCAAAAGAGGGATGGTTGTTGCTCAGCCTGGTTCTATTAAACCAGTTACAAAATTCAAAGCTGAAGTTTACGTATTGAAAAAAGATGAAGGCGGACGCCATACTCCTTTCCATAATAATTACCGTCCACAATTTTACCTGCGTACCATGGATATCACAGGTGAAATTAAATTGCCCGACGGTGTTGAAATGGTAATGCCAGGTGATAACGTAACCATTGATGTTACGCTTATTTATCCTGTAGCATGTAACGTGGGGCTGCGGTTTGCTATCCGTGAAGGTGGCCGTACTGTAGGTGCTGGACAGATCATTGAAGTAGAAGATTAAGAAAGCATTAAAACTGGTAAAATGTAAATTGATTCGGCAAGCTTGCCTTGCCGGATTAATTTGTTCATTTTACGGGTGTAGCTCAATTGGCAGAGCAGCGGTCTCCAAAACCGCAGGCTGGGAGTTCGAGTCTCTCCACCCGTGCTAAATTAAAGTGATATGGCTTTTTCATCATACATAAAAGGAACCTACGAAGAACTGGTTCATAAAGTGTCCTGGCCTACATGGTCAGAACTACAAAATAGCGCAATAGTAGTAATGGTTGCTTCCGTAATAATCGCACTAATTGTTTATTTGATGGATGTTTCATTTAAAAACGTGCTGGAACTCATTTACAGTATTTTTTAATTCATTGATTCGGGTATTGGCATGGATAATAATAGAGATAAAAAATGGTATGTAATTCGGGCAATCGGAGGAAAAGAGAAGAGAGTAAAAGAATATCTTGAATCCGAAATTGCTCGCAGGAACTTACAGGACAGAGTTTCAAGCGTTCTGATTCCGATGGAAAAATATTACCAGGTCAGAAACGGAAAAAAAATATCCAAAGAAAGAAACCACTTCCCCGGATATGTCTTGATTGAAGCTGCTCTGGATGGTGAAATTATACATATCATTAAGAATATTACAAACGTGATCGGCTTCCTCGGAACTCAGTCCGGCGATCCCGTACCCCTGAGAGAATCGGAAGTAAATCGTATTCTTGGTAAAGTAGATGAACTTGCTGAACAAGAAGAAGAGATTAATATTCCGTTTTATGTAAACGAATCAGTGAAAGTCATCGACGGGCCTTTTAATGGTTTTAAAGGAACCATTGATGAAGTCCACGAAGACAAGAAAAAACTGAAAGTTATGGTGAAAATTTTCGGTAGAAAAACACCATTGGAATTGAGTTTTATGCAAGTTGAAAAAGAGTAAAATTATGGCTAAAAAAGTAGAGGCCCTGATCAAATTACAAATACGTGGTGGTGCTGCAAATCCATCCCCTCCTGTCGGACCTGCACTGGGTGCCAAAGGAGTGAATATCATGGAGTTTTGTAAGCAATTTAACGCACGTACACAAGAACAGGCCGGAAAAGTGTTACCTGTTATTATAACAGTTTATAGAGACAAATCTTTTGATTTTGTTGTTAAAACCCCTCCGGCTGCCGTTCAATTGCTTGAAGCTAGTAAATTAAAAAAGGGCTCTCCGGAGTCAAACCGCACCAAAGTAGGTTCAGTGACATGGGATCAGATTAAAACCATTGCTGAAGATAAAATGGTTGATCTGAACTGTTTTAACATCGAATCTGCAATGAAAATGGTAGCTGGTACGGCTCGTAGTATGGGTGTTACTGTAAAAGGGAATGCCCCGTTTGATAATTAAAATTTAGCGTGACTCGACATGGCAAAAAAGACAAAAAACAGAAAACAGGCTATCGAAAAACTCGAAGCTGGAAAAAAATATCCAATTGACGAAGCTGCTGAATTGGTTAAGGAAGTTTCTTCAACCAAATTCGATGCCTCCGTGGATATGGATTTCAGACTCGGAGTAGATCCACGGAAAGCCGACCAAATGGTCCGCGGTATTACTACCCTGCCACATGGTACCGGCAAAGAGGTGAAAGTGCTTGTGTTGTGTACACCCGACAAAGAGGAAGAGGCAAAAAATGCCGGCGCCGATTATGTTGGCCTCGATGATTACATCGAAAAAATTCAGGAGGGATGGACAGATATGGATGTAATTATTACCATGCCCCCCGTAATGGCCAAAATTGGTCGCCTTGGGCGTATCCTTGGTCCTCGTGGACTGATGCCAAATCCCAAAAGCGGGACTGTTACTATGGAAATCGGAAAAGCCGTTGAAGAAGTGAAAAAAGGTAAAATCGATTTCAAAGTGGACAAATATGGCATCATTCATACCAGAATTGGAAAAGTATCCTTCTCGCCTGAGCAAATTCGCGACAATGCAAAAGAAATTGCTCAGACAATTGCCAAATTAAAACCGGCATCATCTAAGGGTACCTATATGAGGAGTGTACATATATCAAGTACCATGAGCCCTGGGATCCAACTCGATCCAAAGTCTTTGGTATAAATTTTTTAAGACTTTACTTCTATGAAAACAAGAGAAGACAAAAACAAACAGATCGACATTCTGGCCGATGAGATCAATCGTTTCGATCATTTCTACCTTACGAATACACAGGGGTTGGATGCTGAAGAAACAACAGATCTTAGAAAACAATGTTATGAGAAAGAAGTAATGCTTACTATGGTTAAGAATACCTTGTTTAAAAGGGCACTGGACAAAGCAGATGGTGATTTTGAAGAATTGTATGATTTACTCATAAACAATACCACTGTAATGTTTTCTAATACAGCCAATGCTCCTGGTAAGGTTATTAAAACATTCATTAAAAACCATGATAAGCCCAGCTTGAAAGGTGCTTATGCTGCTGAAAGTTTTTATCTTGGAGAAGATCAATTGGAGGCCCTTGCCGGGCTTAAATCCAAAGAAGAACTTCTCGGAGATATTGTGCTTCTGCTGCAATCACCCGCCAAAAACGTTGTATCACAACTCCAGAGTGCTGGTCAAACTATTGCCGGGCTTACCAAAGCACTGGCCGACAGAGAAGAGTAATTTATTAATTGAATAACATCTTAAAAGTTATAGAAAAATGGCAGATCTCAAAAAATTAGCTGAAGAGTTAGTAAACTTATCGGTAAAAGATGTCAACGAACTCGCTGATATCTTAAAAGAAGAACATGGTATCGAACCTGCTGCTTCTGCTCCTGTTGTCGCAGCTCCTGCTGGTGGCGAAGGTGAAGCTGAAGCAGAACAAACTGAATTCGACGTGATTCTCAACTCAGCTGGACAAGCAAAGTTGAAAATTATTAAACTTGTTAAAGAACTGACAGGATTGGGGCTTAAAGAAGCTAAAGCCCTGGTTGATAGTGCACCAGCTCCTGTAAAAGAGGGTGTATCTAAAGAAGATGCCGAGCAGTTTAAATCTCAGCTCGAAGAAGAAGGCGCTGAAGTGGAGCTTAAATAATCCCACTTTTTTACATGTTTTATGTTTAAAACCAGGTTCCTGGTTTTAAAC
>JAQIDD010000087.1 GCA_027858215.1 Candidatus Delongbacteria bacterium
CATAAGTAGTGGATGCGGAAGTCCTGTATCATCGTTTAAAACGCTAACAGTAGATCCATCTTCTGTTGGAGGTACTGCAAGTGCAAATCCTACATCACTTTGCGCTGGAGAAACTTCAGAAATATCTTTGTCTGGTTATACAGGAAACATTCAGTGGCAAAGAAAAGTAATTGCTTTGTGGGTAGACATCCCAGGTGCAACTTCTAGTACTTATACAACTCCTAATCTTCTTACTACCACATCTTATCGGGCTGTTGTAACTAGCGGTGCTTGTAGCAGTTCAGATAATTCAAATATTGTTACTGTTAATATTATAATTCCAATTATAACTGGACTTTTAGGAAATGACTATGTTTGGACAGGAGCTAGTGATCAAACTTGGGATGGGAGTACAACAAATAATTGGCTTAAGTTTATTAATACTAATATTTTTGAAATACCAGCAAATGTCCCTGATGAAAATGATAATGTATTCATACGTGCTAATGCCTCTTGCTTTAACACAATACCAGTCGTAACAAATAGTGATGTTGCTGAATGTCATAATCTTACTATTGATGCAGGTTGTAATTTAAACATTAGTGCTTCAGGAGATTTGAAAATAAATAATACTCTTAAAAATTCTGGAACTATGACTATAATTGCTGCAGCTCCGATAGAGATTAAAGGGAATTGGATAAATTTGGGAGATTTTGTTTCAGGCAATGGGAAAGTTACATTTACTGGAAGCTCAACTCAGTCAATCCAGACAAATAGCAATAGTTTTTATGATATAGAATTTGACAATACTAATGATGGTGATTATGATATTTCCTTAGTAGATAACTTAACAGTATCGCATTCTGCAAAATTTATTAATGGGATTGTAAAAACAGGATCTAATAAATTTACATTTACATCTGCAGCTACTACAAATAGTGGGGAAGTTACGAGTTTTGTTGATGGTATTGTTGAAAAAATTGATTGTTCAAGTACTCTAGGGTTTACTTTTCCGACAGGAGATGTTAATACCAGGGATATTGGTGCCGGCATGCAAACTTATAAAATATGGGCGCCATTTACAGCCACCCCGGTAGGAAGTGGTACCATAGACGTCACATATTTTTATTCCAACGAAGATCTGCATACATGGTGGTATCACGATTGGACACACGAGTACCCGCTGACCCATACAACAGACCGCGAGTACTGGCTGGTGAATTCATCTCAGGACCTGGATGTCACATTGTACTGGAGGGACAATGATCCATGTTCAATCCATGATTTCTGCAATGGAGGTTCGCAGCTTCAACACCTGACCACAGCCTATTGGGATAACATCTGGAAAGATGTCGGCGGTGATGCATCCGCAGAAACCACAATCAACGGGGATATTTCATCCTTTGTATCTGTGCCTTTTAGTGCAAAAGGCGAAAGACAAATTACCTTTGCCGGAACTAACAAAGACATTCCCCTGCCGGTAGAGCTGTTGAATTTTGAGGCTGCCTGCAACCATGATAATCAGAAAATTGAATTAAAATGGACAACAGCCAGCGAAACAAACAATGATTATTATACACTCTATCGCAGCAAAAACAGTCTGAATTTCAAAGAAATAGCCAGGATTGATGGTTATGGCACTGTTTCAAATAGTCAAACATACGCTTATACAGATAATTTCCCACCCTCCGGAGATGTGTATTACAAATTATCACAAACGGATCTGGATGGAGCAACAAAAGATTTGAATATTATTTCCATCAATTGCTTTTCAGATAATCAACAGTATGATGTACAAATATATCCAAATCCGGTTACCGAAGAACTTAATATTCATTTCGGCAACTGGCCAACCCAAACATCATCCATAACAATCCATGATATGAGTGGACGTGTCATCATACAAAAGAAACTGGATAAGATTGATAAGGAACCCCATTTCACACTTCCAATGCATGACATTTCACCTGGTATGTATATGTTGTGGCTGCAATCTGACTCCATGAATAAAAACATCAAAATTGAAAAGCATTAATATTCAATCATACTCCTGTTTTTAAATTTCTTGATAAGTTGTCAATGGGAAAAATATCATAGCTTTCATCCTATAAGGGCCTTGCATATTATACCAAGTTGCGTTCTTTATGTGCAATGTTTTTATTTAATTGAACACATGTCGGTAGTATTCATTGAAATTTGTGACTTGAAAGAAAAAAATAACAGAAGTCCCCTGGTATGATTTTATTTGTTACTTTTGGTCAAAGACCTGAATTTGAATGAATATCAAAAAATATTAATAAAGTACTGGGGATTTAGTAGTTTTCGACCTTTACAGGAAGACATTATTTTTTCTGTAGCGGAAGGCAAAGATACACTGGGGCTGATGCCAACAGGTGGTGGAAAATCAATCACATTTCAGGTGTATTCCTTGTCCAAAGAAGGCATTTGCCTGGTTGTGACACCCCTGATTGCCTTAATGAAAGACCAGGTGTATAACTTAAAACGCCGTGGCATTAAAGCCACTACCGTATATTCAGGCATGAGGGGGGATGAAATTGAAATGGCCTTAAACAATGCTGTAAACGGAAATTTTAAATTTTTATACCTGTCACCCGAACGCTTGCAAACCGATGCGTTTCGTGAACGCCTGAAACAAATGAATGTCAACCTCATTGCAGTAGATGAATCACACTGCATTTCCCAGTGGGGATACGATTTCCGGCCTTCCTACCTTGAAATTGCCAATGTCCGGGAATTTGCTCCCGATGTGCCGATACTTGCACTAACAGCCACGGCAACCCCTGAAG
>JAQIDD010000099.1 GCA_027858215.1 Candidatus Delongbacteria bacterium
AACTAGGTCTTTTGATTTATCCGTTGCTTTGGCCATATCAAAAAGTTCAAGGCTGTTTTCGAGTTTATCCTGTATAACGGGGAAGTGTTGCCTGAGAATTTGGGATGCCTGTTGGTATGAAATGCGTTTGCCAATTTTTAGAAATCCGAACAACGGTTTGACAATAAACCAAATAAAAACCCCTGCAATCAAAGCCAGTGAGACGTAAAAAATCACCGTACGTGCTGAAACGCTAAAATGCCCCACGTATTCAAGCAAAGTGATAATCAGGTAATACATGCCCACGATGGCAGCCGTAATAAATACGCCACGCAGCATCTGGGTTACATAATAACGTTTTATGAAAGCATCCAGCTTTGATATCAGTATGTCAAAATCATGGTTTCTCATGTATTTTTATAAACGGATTATTTGGCCAGCCATTGTTCGGGATCAAGTTTCTTTTGGCCATACCATATTTCAAAATGCACAATTGTTTCGTCTTCATCAGTATTGTGATACACAGTGCCAATGCTTTGTTTGGAAGAAACTTTATCCCCTTCTGAAACATATAAACTTTCGAGGTGTGTGTATGTAGTCAGATAGCTTCCATGTCTGATTATGACAGCATTTTGATAGCCCGGTACTTTAAAGACTTTGCGCACTTCGCCATCAAAAATGCTTCGGATGCTGCTGCCTTTGGTGGTGGCAATGTCAACTCCATTGTTATTGATATATACATTTTTGATTACCGAGTGGGCATGTTTCCCGAATTTACTTGTGATGACACCACTAACTACGGGCCATGGCAAACGCCCTTTGTTGTTTCCGAATTCGGTTGAGATAAGTTTTTCTTCAGGCGTAAGTGTATAGCCGCTGCCGGCATTGCGCTTGGCTTCTGCGGCGATGAGTTTTTCTATTTCATCCTGCAACTGGGCTGCTTTTTTCTTATGAGCATTGAGCTTTTCCTGCAATTCAGATTGCCGGTTTTTAAGATCTGACAGCATGACATTTTGTTCTTCCTTTTCGCGCTTGAGTTTTTCTTCTTCTGTTTCTATTTCTGCCAGTAATTCTGTCTTTTCTTCCCGTGTAGCATTGAGCCTTTCTACCTGTTCTACAATGTCCTGTTTTGTTTTAACAATAGCGGTAGCCTGTTTACGGCGATATTTTGCAATTTCTTTCAGGTAAGCCAAGCGTTTGTAAGCCTGGTTAAAATCATCAGCAGAAAAAATAAACAACAATCGATGGGTAGAATTTTTGGTTTTATATGCATAACGAACAAGTGCTGCATAGTTTTCTTTCAGGTTTTTTAAATCTGTTTCCAGCATTTGGATCATGTTCTCATTATTCTCAATACGTCCATCCAATATTTCAATTTCATCACAAAGGTGCTGAATAACTTCATTGCGTGATTCTATCTGCTGATTAATCAACAGCAGGTTGTTGTATGATTTTTTCCGGCCCTGTTTGGTTTCATCCAGCAATTTGCTGGTCAGCTTTATTTGTTTCTGAGCCTGTTGTTTTTGCTGCTCAAGCTCCTTTTGTGTTTGAGCCTGTACCTGTATGCAGGGAATAAACAAAAGAATAAGAATAATGGTATTGACGATAATTGTTTTGTTCATCATATTACAAGCTTGATAATTTACGAAAATACAAATTAAAATCTGACAGGTTCATAGTTTTCCGGAATTTTAAATGGTGTTTTTAACGAATCTCCGTACGCTGCTTTTTTGTTTTCCAGTTCCAACCTTACATATTGTTGACCTGTAAGGCTGATGTTAATTGTAGCAGGATATTGATTGTTGTTTTCATGATTTGTGCTGTATTCAATTCGTATTTCATCCCCGGTAAGGATACTCAAAAGCCTGGCAGATGCAAGTTTATGAGTGTAGGGATAAAACCGGAAGCGCTGTTCAACCCACCCCGGACTGAATACCTTAACCCTGTTTTGGACGTCTTTTGGTTTTTCTGCATTCAGCTTCAGGCAGTAATAAATACTGTCTTTGCAGGGTTTGATTTTTTTTTGCAGATCCTGTTGATAACGTGGATTCAAGATAAACATTTTTTGCAATAAGACATCCTGAATGGTAAAAAAGCCGGGAGTTAACATGAGTGTCCCGGAAAAATAATCATAGTTTCCCTGGTAATAGTATTTGTTTACCCTGTCCACAAATTGCAAACTATCAGGCGTTAATAACATTCTCATGCCTTCAAGGTTCATGTATCTGACTGAAACCCAAATCAGGCTGTCTGTGTACATGCGTATGTAACAAGTGGCACGTTGAGTTCCTGATGTTGAGTCGGTGTATTTTACTTTGAACCGCAAGTCAAGGATGTTTGCATTTACATAACTTGTGTCATGAGCGTTCAATAGTTCATTTATGGTTATGTTAGGGTACGAAGTGCCTGCAATGCGACTTGTATTACATGCATGAAAAAATAGGGTCAAAAAAACAAATAACGCAAAAACTGTCAGTTGACATATGTACAGTTTTGTTTTATTCATCAATCAGCTTTCCCGTTTCAATTTTTTGTTCCAGTGCTTTGGAGGCATCTTTCTCATCATACAATTGGAGCGCCGCTTTCCAAAGCATAACAGAATCATCCTTTCTTCCGTTTTTATACAAGGCATCACCATAATGTTCAACGATAGCCGGCCTACTGTTTCCTCCTGAATTATAGGCTTTTTTAATGTAAGTGAGTGCCTCTTTATAATTTTCAAGCTTATACAATATCCATCCATAAGTGTCCAGGTAGCTGGGATTATCCGGCTCAAGTTCAATAAGCCTTTCACTCATTTTTTTTGCTTTTTCCAGGTTTTGATCCCTTAGCGACAGGTAATAAGCGTAATTATTGAGTACAAATGTGTTTTCAGGGTCAATTTTGAGGATTTTTTCAAAGGTACTGTCAGCCAGTTCATGTTTGCCAGTTTCTTCATAAGTTTCACCGAGGAAAGTAAGCAGTTCAATCTTAATTTGCTTATTATCAAAAGGAATTTTCAATCCTTTTTTTGCATATTCAATGCATTTATCAAAGCGTTCAGTTTGAAATGCCGCAACACTTCCATACAGGTATGGGAGCGGTTGGTGTGGAAAAAGGGTGGTAATGGTATCCGCGTAACGGTACATGGTTTCAAAATCGCCAAGTTGGTTTTGGATGTAAAGCATTTGCTCCCATATCAGGTATTTATCCCTGTTGCTCTCAAGTACTTGTTTGATCACAGTCACCGCTTCATCGTATTCCTCTACTTTCACAAGAAAATCTGAATATACAGTAAGCGCCTTTGGTTCTGCAGGATGAGTACGTACCAGGGTGTTAAACAATTCCCTTTGTTTCTGCACTTCAAATTCTGAAGTTCCGGTAGTGGTAAGCAGCGATACGAGCATTTCAATTTTAACATCCACATCCATGTCTTCACATGCAAATGCTTGTTTTAAATAATCATACGCTTTGTCATACTCGGTTGTTTGTTGATAAAACTGCGAAATGGACAACAGGATATCTCCTTTTAAATTTTCGGTGTTTTCGAGTTCGTCATAGATTTCCTGTGCTTTTGTTTTGTCACCGCTGTCGATATAAAGTTCAGCGAGAAGGGCTTTGTATTGTGCATTTCCGGGATACGCTTCTGATAATTTTTTAATTTCATCAATGGCTTTACCGGGTTTATCCATTGATTGATACAGCCGCTCTTTTTCTATTGAAATGACATCCGTAATACCGAATCTCTTTTCTGCCTCCTCCATGGTTTCAATTGCCTCTTTTGGTTCGCCAATGGATTGATATAACGAGGAAAGCATAAAGTAATATTCAAGCCTGTTGGGCCTGAGTTCGATGATTTTTTCCATGGCTTCGCTTGCATCCGCAAACAAGCCTGCATTTTGATAAAGCTGGACCAGGAGAATGTTATACCAGATATTCTCTTCGTCCAGTTCCACCGCTTTTTCAGCATGTTGCCGTGCTGTGGCATAATACCCCAGGTGAGAATTTATTTCAGCAAGCTCATAATATAAAGGCGCCTGGTCATCAATGTATTGTCGTGCCTTTTCAAATTCTATCGAAGCTTGTTCATATTTACCAAGCATTTTCAACCTGAGCCCTTCTAAAAAGTGAGCATCGTAATTAAAGTCCTTTTCTGTTTTTACTTTGGTTTCAGTATCACTTTTTTCGGTTTTATTTAACAGTGAACAGGATACAGAAACAACAGACAACAGGAACAAAAACGGTAAGATACGAGTGAATTTTTTCATAATTATGAATTATTAATTTTGGTATAATCACCAATGCTTAAATCATTGGCATGGTTTTTAATTATTGTGAAATTTCCAATTAAAGAATTGGTTAGCACCGTGTTTTCAATGATAGCATCATCACGGATAATGCTGTTTTCAATGATTGAATTCTGGATTTGTGTGTTTTCTCCGATGGAAACGTAAGGCCCGACAACAGATTTATGAATCTTTGCGTTTTTTCCAATGTAGCAGGGAGGTATGATTACAGAATCTGTGAACCCGGCTTTATCTGAAATCAGGTCTTCGTGTTTTAAATAATGCAACATGCGTTGATTGGTATGAACGGTTGCATTTTTGTTGCCACAATCCATCCATTCAATGACTTCGCTGCGATAAAATTTCACGCCTTGTTTGTTCATGTTTTCGAGTGCATCGGTAAGCTGATATTCGCCATTGCCTGTGATTTTATTATCCAGCAGGTATTGAATAGCGTTTCGGAGTTTTTCTCCTTCTTTAAAATAATAAATACCGATGATGGCCAAATCGGAAACGAATGTTTTGGGTTTTTCAATAAAATCTGTGATTTGTCCCGAATCACCCAGCTTTACCACTCCAAAAGAAGACGGGTTTTTCACCTTTTGAACCCATATTGTGGCGTCGTGATTGTCATTGAGTTTAAAATCAGCTTTGAACAAAGTATCCGCAAAGGCAACAACAATTTTGCCATCCATGGCGTCGGCAGCACATTGAATAGCGTGAGCCGTTCCGAGGGCTTCTTCCTGGTAAAAAAAACTTGATTTGGCATTTATTCTGCCGGCAATTTCTTTTAACTGATTTTTTATTTCTTCATCAAAATCCCCAATGACAAAAGCTATTTCTTCAATGCCTTCGCTTACAACATCAGCGATGTTTTCAACCAGATGCTGGACAATGGGTTTTCCTGCCACCGGGATCAATGGTTTTGGTACATTTAATGTATGTGGCCGCATGCGTTTTCCCATGCCGGCCATGGGGATAATTATTTTCATAACATCAATTTTTGCCGGTATGCCCAAAGCCGCCGGCTCCTCGTTTTGTTTCGTTTAACAGTTCCACTTCCTTTAATTCCGCCTGTTCGTGCCTGGCAATGACCATCTGGCAAATACGGTCGCCATTTTCAATGGTATATGCCTGTGTTGACAAATTTACAAGAATAACACCAATTTCCCCCCTGTAATCCGCATCAATTGTTCCCGGGGTATTGAGAACGCTTATGCCATATTTTAATGCCAATCCACTGCGTGGGCGAATCTGGGCTTCATATCCGGGAGGAAGCTCAATATACAAACCGGTGGGAACAAGTGCCCTTTCCTGAGCTTGCAATGTAACCGGTTTTTCCAGGGATGCACGTAAATCCAGCCCTGCCGCATGTAATGTTTTATAATCCGGTAAGGGGTTGTTTGATTTGTTTACAATATTAACTTTCATATTCATGTCTTAAAAGTTTACAAAATACAATATTCAATGCATAAATGAAAATCAAACTCAATCTTTTTGCCCTATTCTTCGCAACAAATGTTCATTTTTTATTGCAAAAATAATGAAGCCTGCAATTAAAATGGTATTTGTAAGGTATTTAATCCATGCTGTTTGTTGATTAGTCCAGCTAAATAACACATAAATAACTGCAGCGATGACCACGTACAAACCGATTTTTTTCAGGTTATACGGAATGGGGAAATGCTTTTGACCCAGATAATAGGATATCAATACCATGGATGCGTAACAAACAAGCGTTGCAATGGCTGAGCCCATATAGCTGATATACGGAATAAGAATGATGTTGAGAACAAGGGTAATAAGAGCCCCTGCAATTGCCATCCAGGCACCATATTTGGTTTTATTGTTAAGTTTATACCATACCGATAAGTTAAAATATATACCGAGGAATAAATTGGCAATCAATAATACGGGAACCACAGAAAGGCCTGCATGATAGTCTTTATCTATAAAATGTTTCACAACATCGATGTACCCAGTAATACCAAGAAAAATAACCAATCCAAAAATAATAAAATACACCATAACCTCTGCAAACAGATTTTTTGAATGCTTTGATTTCGCCTCCGAAAAGAAAAATGGTTCGGCTGCATACCGGAACATCTGGATAAACAGTGTCATCATGATTGACAACTTATAATTGGCGCCATATATCCCCAGTTCAGACATCACATGATTTTGATCTCCCGGCAGCATGTATTTAAGCAAAATCCTGTCAATGGTTTCATTCACCATGCCGGCCAACCCTCCTATGAGTAAAGGAGCTGAATACCAAAGCATTTTACGAAGCAAGGCCCTGTCAAAGTGAAATTTAACATCAAAAACATCCGGAAGCAACAACAACAACGTGATTGAACTTGCCAACAAATTGGAAATAAAAATATACCCTACCCCAATGGCCGGATTATACACCTGTAATATCAGTGCATCCGGGTTACTATTTGCCACAGCTGGGCATAACAGCAGGAAGAATAAATTAAAACCGATGTTGATACCGATGTTAATGATTTTTATGGTAGCAAATCGCCAGGCTTTGTTTTGCTGGCGTAATTTTGCAAATGGAATTGCCGCAAAGGCATCAAAAGCTAAAATAAAACCAAACCAGCGAATCCACTCCGGATGTTGTGAATGTTCCACCATGGATGCAATTGGCTGGGCAAAAACATTGACCAGAACAATAAAAAGCGCAGAGGTGAAAAAAAGTGATGTGAGGCTTGTGGAGTAAGTTTTATCAAATTCTGATTTGTTTTGTGAAAACCTGAAAAAGCCGGTTTCCATGCCATAAGTCAGGATAATGATAAGGAAAGTCACATACGCATAAAACTCGGTAACAACACCATATTCTCCCGGATGGAATACCCTTGTGTACAATGGGACAAGCAAATAGTTCAATAAACGGCCTACCACACTGCTAAGCCCGTAAATTGCAGTTTGTCCTGCCAGTTTTTTTATGCCTCCACCCATGGTTTATGTCCGGTAAATCATTTTATAATGGTCGGCTCCGGCATCTTTAAACAAAGAACCAACCGTAACAAAACCAAATGTTTTATAAAAATTCACAGCATTTTTCTGTGCATAAAGGTACATATTGTCTTTGCTTTTGCCAAGATGTGTCATGATATTCTGCATCAGGCATTTACCAATGCTATGTTGCCTGTGCTTTCTTATCACGGCCATGCGTTCCAGCTTGACACCATGTTCAGTTTTACGCAAGCGGCAAACAGCTACAGGTTTGTTGTGATGAAACAACAAACCATGTGTTGCATCGGAATCCTTACCATCAAATTCATCGTTTACATCAAAACCCTGTTCCTCAACAAATACCTTATAGCGGATATTTTTTGCTATGTCAAATAAGGTAGAATTGAGTTTGTCAAATACGATCAAGTGGCAGTCAGAACAAGGTATTGTTGGCTTCTTTTTGTTCATTTTCGTAGTTTTCATCAATAAGAGGATGCTTTGTTTTTGATGCCAGGGTGGCAAGTTTATCACAACGTTCATTTTCCTTAACATTAGAATGTCCTTTTACCCAGTGAAATTTCACCTTGTGTTTTCTGTACACCTCAAGAAACCTAAGCCACAAGTCGCGGTTTTTCTTTTTCTTAAACTGTTTTCGCTCCCACGAAAACACCCACCCTTCCTCAACCGCTTCGCATACGTACCTGCTGTCGGTAAAAATTTCCACATGGCTGCCTTCAATTTTTAAGGCTTCCAGGGCTTTTATTACGGCAAGAAGTTCCATGCGGTTGTTGGTGGTTTTCCGAAATCCTGCTGAGAGTTCTTTTCGCCTGTTACCACTCATCAAAACCACTCCATATCCACCGGGACCAGGATTTCCCCTGGCCGCACCATCAGTATAAATTGTTACCGTTGGTTTTTCCATAACATGGAATTTTTAAGAGGGAAAGATAATGATAAAATTTGGGCTGAAGAAATGTGTTATTCCAACAAAAAACAGTATTATTAACAAAGTGTTTAATAACCAAATTCACTGGTTCTTAGACAGGTTCCTGGAAAAAGCCAAAAAAAACTCCTGTGCTTTATCAGAAGACACAGGAGTTTATAATGTGCGTTTTGTGATTTTCTTATTTTGTTTCTTTTTCCACTTCTTTTTCAACAGGAATCACAGATACAAACGAACGGTTGTTACTTTTTTTCTGAAACTGAACCATTCCATCTGCTACAGCGTAGAGCGTATCATCTTTACCTCTTTTGACATTTTTGCCTGGGTAGTGTTTTGTTCCACGTTGGCGAATGATAATATTTCCTGCGATGGCGTATTCCCCGCCAAATAATTTTACACCAAGCCGTTTGCTTTCAGTTTCACGACCGTTTCTTGAACTACCAGCTCCTTTTTTGTGTGCCATATGACAAAAGTTTTATTTATGCAACAATATCTTTCACTTGTAATTCAGTGAATTGTTGTCTGTGTCCGTTTAATTTTTGATATCCTTTTCTTCTTTTCTTCTTAAAGATCAATACTTTCTCACCTTTTTGATGGGATAAAATTTCGGCTTTGATGTGCGCATCTTTTACATGTGGTTTTCCAACTTTATAT
>JAQIDD010000140.1 GCA_027858215.1 Candidatus Delongbacteria bacterium
TCTTTCTTTTCTCCCACAAAAGAAAGAAGCAAAGAAAGTCACCGCCACACCCATTTTTTCTGTGGGTTCCCCAAAGCATTTCCTGCCGGAATCCCGAGATCTGTTCAGCCGGGATTCCCGCTTTTTCAATCCCTGCAAATACTTTGACCCACTACGAAAAAATAGCTAATGCGGTGAACACGCACCCCATGGTTGCAGGGATGATTAGAATATCTTTAAGGCCATAGTGAAAATCTCGTCCCATTATGAACCATTAGCCATAGTGATATTTTCTCGTGCCATGAATGATTTTGCGGGTCACAAAATCATTTTCGGCACGAGGTTTTGGTTCTTTTGACGGTACAAAAGAACATGAAAACCAATTCAACCTCAAAGTACCCAATATCTATGAAAATTGTGAAAATGAAAAATCTGAATTCCCGGTAAAAGTTAAATGGATTAAATCATTAGACAGAAGGGCTGCTAAATGGAAATCAAAAAGCGGTTTATTTTCAACTCAATTAATAAAGGCTTCTCTTCAAGGACAGCAAACTACAGTTAAATTTTTAGAAAATGCATTTGATGTGAACTTTTCAGAATTAATGATGGAAGAATAAAAAGGCATGCTGCTAAAATTGGCTATACGTAATGCGGGCTTAAGTGCAAAATGAAAGTAAATGCTATAAATAAACTAATCGGGAACAAGCAGAGCTTTCCCCGTTAAAATCATGCATGATGGAAACAGTTAGCTACAGACTACAGGCTGCTGAACCGACTGGTTAGATGCGGGGAGAAACGGAGACTGACCAACCTGAATGTTTTTACCCATCATCCACAACATGTTAACAAAATATTATTACCTTTGATAAATCTAAGGTATATTGAACCAATAAATATAATGGTTTACAAATGATTATTAAAGGTTTACAAGAGATTAAATGTGTACATATACACGAGTTATACAATATAAAAAAAATAATCAGTAATCAAAAAAACAGCAATATGACACAATTCTTAACTATCGGAGTAATTGGAAAATCACTAAAGGAAAACGAAAAGCGGGTACCTATTCATCCTGAACATTTAAAGCGTATTCCTGAGAAATTACGAAAACAAATCACTTTCGAGGAAGGCTATGGTGTGAGATTTGGCATGGATGACAATACTTTAGCCCGACTTTCATCAGGCAGGGTAGCCTTTAGGGACGAGATTCTTAATGGTTTTGATTGTGTATTAATACCCAAACCTTTGGCAACAGATTTGTCAGAGGTGCGAGAAGGTGCAGTAGTGTGGGGTTGGTCGCATTGTGTACAACAGAAAGAAATTACACAGGTTTCAATAGATAGAAAATTAACACTTATTGCCTGGGAAGAAATGTTTACATGGAGCCTGACAGGTGATAAAAAGATACATACTTTCTATAAAAATAATGAAATGGCAGGTTATGCCGGAGTAAATCATGCACTAAGCCTGACCGGATTAAACGGATTCTATGGAAAACCTTTAAAAACAGTTGTAATCAGCTTTGGTTCGGTTAGCCGCGGGGCAATATATGCATTGCAAGGTCAGGGCTTTAAGGATATCACGGTTTTAACTAGTCGTCCATCAAATGAGGTGAAAGATCAAATACCAGACGTGACATTCAAACAAATAAAAAATGATGGAACAGGAAATATGCTTGTAGTTGAACCTGACGGCAGTAGCCGTCCGTTTACAGAAGTATTAGAAGATGTTCAAATAATTGTTAACGGTGTTCTTCAGGATAGTAATCATCCAAAAATGTTTGTTCCAGCACATGATGCAGCTAAATTGATGAAAGGCACTCTTATTATTGACATTAGTTGTGACGAAGGAATGGGTTTCTGGTGTGCCAAACCGACATCTTTTGAGAATCCAATGTTTGAAGCAGATGGTAAATACTATTATGCAGTAGATCACAGCCCAAGTTATTATTGGAATTCTGCTTCATGGATTATCTCTGAAGCCTTATTGCCTTTTCTTCCAATTGTTATGAGGGGACAAAAAGTATGGGAAACCGATAAAACTATATCAAAAGCAATAGAAATAAATAATGGAATAATTCAAAATCAGCAAATTATTTCATTCCAAAAACGCAACAAAGAATATCCATATAAATTTCTTTAATTGATTTTATGACAAGGAAAATTACATCGTAAAACATAGGTTTTAAATAATAGGGTTTAAGAAAACTTGTAAAACGAGAAAAGACATGAAAAAATTCAGGGGATATTTATAATGGGCATAATAATTAATAAAGAACTTAACAGATTACGAACAATAATCGAAAGAAATAGAGTTGCATTTACTGATGTGGCTAATATTCAACAGTTACAAGTTGGATATGATGATAGGGCAGACA
>JAQIDD010000150.1 GCA_027858215.1 Candidatus Delongbacteria bacterium
GAACCAAGGTTGGTTCCTGTTCCTCCAGTTCCTGTGTACCAAGTTAAAGTAGCACCTGTTCCGGCAACCCCGCTTGCTGTAATATCTGTTGTTGAAGATGAACATATTGGACTGGCTGCTGCTGTCGCTGATGTGATACTTACATCTGTATAGGAAGAAACTGTTACAGAAGCTTCGACAGGAGCACCACATGTGCCGGTAACGCGTGCATAATAAGTTCCGGGGCCTACTGTCAATGGATTAGATGAACCAAGGTTGGTTCCTGTTCCTCCAGTTCCGGTGTACCAAGTTAAAGTAGCACCTGTTCCGGCAACACCGTTTGCATTAATATCTGTTGTTGAAGATGAACATATTGGACTTGCTGCTGCTGTCGCTGATGTGATACCAACGTTTGTGTTTACACTTACAACAGTGGTGACGCAATTTGTCGTTCCACAATCTCCGTTGTACATTGCATAATATGTTGTAGGTGAACTCAGCGTTTGTGAGACAACCAAAGGGTTTCCTGTTCCAACCAAAGTGGTTGAACAACCACCAGTATACCATTCTACAACAGCTCCAGTACCTAAGGTTCCTCCTGATGCTGTTAAAGTAAGATTGGTTGGTGTACTTTCACATACTGATGTTGGACTTGCTATTGCAGAGGTTGGTGCAACTGATGGTTCACAAAAAGATCTTTTAGCAACGTAACCGCTACTTCTTTCAAGAGTAATAGCATTTGAACCAAAATTCATGGGTAAAGAAATACTGTAGACTAAACCACCAACTATCAGGTCTCCGTTACTAACATTATACAGTTTTGGATTGTAAGTTGAAACACTGGAGCCTCCTGCTTTATCACTCATTGTAACATCTCCATTTGAACGGTCAAGCTGCAAAATGTACACTGCTGAACCCCATGTTCCGTCGGATTGATCATAGCTTCCAAAATTTGCGGTCCCTTCAAATTTCCCACCAACATAAACATTATTTCCTGATGCACTGATCCCATCAGCTGTAACACCACCTGTTGCTGTATATTGCCTGGTCCAGCTATGAGAACCTGCATTGGTTATTTTAGTAATGAACATGCTGTTTTCAGTGGACGAATTCGTAATCGTTGTGCCAAAATTGATGCTTGCGCCTGAACTTAAATACCCGGCTAGATATAAATCATTATTATCATCTATTGCTATCTGACTATGATCATTCCATAAAGAGGATACACTGTTCCCTTTTTTTACCCACTGGCAAGTTCCAGAGCTATTATATTTAGCAAGATATGAATTGGCATTGGTGGAACCAGCTCCGGAGCCAACCGTTACACTATAAGAACCAAAAGTTGCAGTAGATTAAAAAATCCCTGAAATAAAAATATTTTCTGATGGATCAATTGCTATTCCGTAACCATAATCAGTTTTGGCGCCACCTGCGCTGCGTGCCCATGTACAATCTCCGCTCAAATCATATTTTGCAACAAATATATCGTTATAATAAAAGGATCCATCCATTTTGGATGTCAAGCTTATTCCTCCACCGAAAAGAATTTTATCATCATAGGTTCCTACGACATAAATAGCATTGTTAGTCACCCTGATTCCTTCTACACTTGTAGATCCCTGAATAACTGCATCTGCAGCTATTACTTTAACCCATTGAAATATACCAGTACTGTTGTATTTTGCAATAAACCCATCTTTTCCATAAACAGAGGTCTTGGTTTCACCACCGGAATCGGAATTCAATAATCCACCAAAACGAGTTGTGCGTTCAAAATATCCTACAGCATAAACATTACCAGAAGCATCGCTGGTTATACCCTTTACTTGAACTCCCCCATTCGTTGGGCCGCTACCAATTCTCTGTACCCATTGAATGGTGCCAGATGAATTATATTTTGCAACAAAACCACTATAATGAAAAGCACCAACCCCGAAACCATTTGCAATAATTCCATCAAAAGTAATTTCGTCAACCCCCTCTCCTGCATAGTAGCCGCAGGAAAGAATGTTGTCAGACCCATCTACAGCTACATCCTTGGGCCAGACACAAGCATTTGTGTTGCCGGAATAATGGACCTGACGTTGTGCCCACTCCCAGGTTTGAGCCACAACTATGAGTGACATTGTAAGACTAAAAAATACTAAAAGCGCTATTTTTTTCATATTGTAATTTTTTTTATCTGATTATTGTTACGGTTCCTTTTTTGGTTATTTCATTATCAAAGGTAATAATATAAACATAATTTCCCATCGGGAGATCATTACCGTTGAATGTTCCATCCCACTGGTTATTTGTTGCAACGTAAGATTGAGCGGTTCCTTCGAAAACGAATACTTCATCACCCCAGCGATTGAAAATATTTATGGTAACATTAGAATGCGCTTCAACTCCCTGGATTTCCCATGTGTCATTGCGTCCATCGCCATTGGGAGTGATGATATCGGGGACAAGCAGGTCTTTGATTTCTTCCGGATCAACTTCAATGGTGGTTGTGTCTGTATTACCACAAATCCCGGTAATAGTGTAAATGATCATGTGTTCACCAATGCCGGCTTGTTCAGGGGTAAATTCACCAGTGTTTTCGTTGACCCCGTTTCCTTCCCAGGTTCCGCCATCATCTGCCACCGATAACATAACGGGAGGTTCGGTGATGATAAAAGGTCCTGCTGGTTCTATGGTAGCATCGGCAGATTGATGTACCGTAATGTTGAGGGTATCTGCATCTCCGCACAATCCGGAGAAGGCGTAAATAAGTGTGTGTTGTCCCGTGCTTATGTCTTGCGGATATAACAGGCTGTCGGGTAATTCAGTGCCATCAAGATACCATGTGCCGCCGTCCGTGTTTGCATCAAGCACCGTTTCAGGATCATTGCTACAATAATTCTCAGCCGTTTTGATTGTGGCATCAAAATTCTCAATGACAGCAATAACAACTGTATCGGTGTCACCACAATCACCTGCAATGGCATAGGATATTTCATGGTTTCCAATGCCTGCAACCTGAGGTTCAAAGAAACCTGTATTTGAATCAACACCCGGTCCGTTCCATGTACCACCGGTTTCTGCTGCTGTCAGTACAACAGGAGAATCGGTTTCGCAGAAGGGCCCAGCCGGGTTGATGGTAGCGTCAGCAGCCGGATAAACAGTAATGCTTATTTGATCGGAATTGCCACAAGCCCCGGAAAATTCATACGTGATCTGGTGTGTGCCTTCTCCTGCTGTTTGCGGATCAAAGGTGCCGTCAATGCTGTCGGTTATACCAGTGCCGCTCCAAACACCGCCACCATTTACTGCTGAAAGTGTTACGGGATCATCATCGCTGCAGAAAGGCCCTGCCGGATCAATGGTGGCATCAAAATCAGCGTTGACCGTGATGATAATGGTATCAGAAT
>JAQIDD010000191.1 GCA_027858215.1 Candidatus Delongbacteria bacterium
TTCTTATAATTATATATGTACGATGATGAAACAAAAAGTACTATTCGTTACTCAGGAGATTACCCCGTATCTGCCAGAATCTGAAATGTCTCTCATAGGTAGGTATTTACCACAGGGAATTCAGGAAAAAGGCAAAGAGATCAGAACATTCATGCCCCGTTTTGGCTCTATAAATGAACGAAGAAACCAACTGCATGAAGTTATACGCCTTTCAGGAATGAATCTTATTCTTGATGACTTTGATCATCCCCTGATCATTAAAGTAGCCTCCATTCAATCTGCAAGGTTGCAGGTATATTTCATTGACAATGAAGATTTTTTCCACCGTAAAGCAACTGTTAGAAATAAAGAAGGAGAAGAGTTTGAAGACAATGGTAAACGCGGTATCTTTTTTGCCCGTGGTGTACTTGAAACCGTAAAAAAATTATGTTGGTCTGCTGAAATAGTTCATTTACATGGCTGGTTTTCTGCTTTTGTTCCCCTTTATCTTAAAAAATCTAACATTGACGATCCCCTTTTCAACGACCTGAAAATCATTTACAGCATTTATGAAGATGATTTTAAACAACCCCTCAGTGATAATATCATGGATACTGCTATGTTTGAAGGCATTGAAAAGAAAGACCTGGAAAAACTCAAGCATCCGGATTTTGTCAACCTGAATAAAATGGCCATTGACAATTCTGATGCTGTAATCTACGGAAGCAAGAACATCCATCCTGAATTGAAACAATACGTTCAGGATAAAAATCTTCCCGTATTGAAATACCAAGACCCGGAAAATTTCGTTCATGCATATTCAGACTTCTATGATAAAATTTTAAAAGAAGAATAATACATATGAAACATTTCCGGATTTTCTTCGCAGTCATATTTACTACGATCCTTGCTTTTTATTTTATTTCCTGTGAAGAAGAGGCTTCAGAAATAGGAATCAACTTACAACCAGGAGTTGATAAAATTATATTAGCAAGCGATACATTGCAAGTGGAAACGCATACCATAAGAGACAGCAATATAGCCAGCAACGGACGTTCTATAAGCCCCCTTGGCAGTATTAATGAAGCTGATTTCGGGCTTACTGAAGCTTCCTTTATAACGCAGGTACGCTTGTCTTCCAGTAATGTCGATGAAGATCAGGATATTGCTCCTGATTGCCTTGAATTCGTGCTTGACCACAGCGGTTTCTACGGAGACACAAACGACAGCATAAGTATTCAGGTGTTCCGGGTCCTCAATACGGATTTTGATTACGAAGAAACCTATTACTCCGATTACGAAACGGAACTGGATACAACGGGAAACAATATGTATCTGCTGGGAAACTTTAACATTGCTGTAAATCCAAGTGATTCACTTTCAACATTATAAATTGATGATCAGTCATTTTTGGATGTTTTCAGTAACCCTGAAATTTTCAAAAATAATGACAGCCATTTGTCATATGTTAAAGGTTTTTATTTTCAGCCTGTAACACAAAGCTCTCAGGGAGAAGGCTTTGCTTATATTAACCTGCTTTCTGACAACAGCCGGCTTGTTATGCACTATAATGATACAAGCACATACGACTTCAACATAAATACAAGCTGCGTACGTATCAATATGTTTAATCACGATTACAACACAGCATCACCGGATTTAACATCATCACTGAACGATACGGAGAATGAAGAGATATCATTTTTACATTCAGCAGCCGGTTTGAAAACCATCATCAGGGTAAAAGATAATGATAAACTTGATTCACTTGCAAATAAAGGGATTAATCGTGCTCAACTGCAGATTAAAATACATCCCGGTTTTCAGAATACTTATGGTGTCCCTGATCAGTTAACCATCATTTATGAAGAAAACGATGGCAACTATGATTACCTTACTGATTACAAAGCCAATTCAGAACATTTTGGAGGTAGCGTATCGGAAGACAAAAGTGAATACATTTTCAATATCCCGTTGCATATTCAGGAACTTGTAAAAAATGATGGTACCATAGAAGTGGACAATAATTTGTTTTTGTTTCCCCTGAAAAACAGAACAACCGCAGGGCATTGTGCCATTTACGGTGGTAATCATCCTGAATATCCAATGCAAATTAAAATAATAACATCGGATTACTAACATCATAACCTTGATAATTCATGTGTGGAATAGTAGGTTACATTGGAAATAAGCAAGCATATAACATTCTGATTAAAGGACTTAAACGATTGGAATACCGTGGATATGATTCTGCAGGTATTGCCATTATTAATCAGGGGTGCAAAATATTTAAAAAGCAGGGCAAGGTTTCGGAACTTGATGCCCTGGTCAAAAGCAAAAATTTGCATGGTACAATCGGGCTTGGCCATACCAGGTGGGCCACACATGGTGAGCCTAATGATACCAATGCTCATCCGCATGAAAGCATGCACAAAAAATTCATCATCATCCACAATGGTATCATTGAAAATTACACCCGTCTGAAAAAACGCCTTGAAGACAGAGGTTATAAATTTAAAAGCGATACCGATACAGAGGTATTGGTTAATCTTATTGAATACATTTATATAAAAGGAAAGCTGGATGCTGAAACTGCTGTTCGCCTGGCTTTGAGTAAAGTGGTTGGTGCTTATGGTCTTGTTATAGCCTGCACAGATGAAAAAGATAAATTAATCGCCGCCAGAAAAGGGTCTCCCCTGGTTATTGGCGTGGGCGAACAGGAATATTTTCTTGCCAGCGATGCCACGCCTATTGTTGAATACACAAAATCAGTGATATACCTGCATGATGATGACATGGCGGTCATTGGAAGAAACGGCATGAGCCTCCGCAACTTAAAAAGCACAAAAATTCATAAAAAACCCATCATTCAAAAACTCGAACTGGATGTTGATAAAATTGAAAAAAACGGGTTTGCCCATTACATGTTGAAAGAGATTCATGAACAACCACGTTCCATTAAAGATACTTTCAGAGGACGGCTCAGGCCTGATGTCAATGCACTTAAACTGGGTGGCCTGCATTATGTGATGAAAGATATTATCCATGCCAAGCGAATCATCATTATCGCATGTGGCACAAGTTATCATGCCGGCCTTGTGGGGGAATTTTTGATTGAAGAATTCGGACGCATCCCTACTGAAGTGGAGTACGCTTCCGAATTCCGGTACAGAGATCCCATTATCTACGAAAGTGATATTGTTATTGCCATCAGCCAGAGTGGTGAAACGGCCGATACACTTGCTGCCATTGAACTGGCAAAATCAAAAGGAGCAACTGTCGTGGGAATTTGCAATGTTGTTGGATCCAGTATCCCCAGGGCTACAATGGGAGGTGTTTATACCCATGCAGGTCCCGAAATTGGAGTGGCATCCACAAAAGCATTCACTACGCAGGTAACAGTCCTTATTATGATGGCCATGGAAATCGGATATAAAAACGGCGCCATCAAAGAGGAACAATACTCTAAACTCATAAAAGAATTAAGCCTGATCCCGGAAAAAATAAGCACAATTTTAAAACAAGGAGATTACATCAAAGAAATAAGTGCCATATACAAAGATGCCACAAACGCCTTGTACCTGGGCAGAGGATATTTATACCCGGTAGCCATGGAGGGGGCGTTAAAATTAAAAGAGATTTCATATATACATGCCGAGGGATATCCTGCTGCTGAAATGAAACATGGTCCCATTGCCCTGATCGATGAAAACATGC
Source organism: Candidatus Delongbacteria bacterium (assembly GCA_027858215.1). Classification (GTDB taxonomy): domain Bacteria; phylum Bacteroidota; class Bacteroidia; order Bacteroidales; family ML635J-15; genus JAQIBY01. Next base: position 3,697 of record JAQIDD010000191.1, read on the forward strand.
CCGTTATCATTATTGCCACGAAAGATAAATCTTACGAAAAGATTGTGAATAACATCCAAGAAGTAAAAGCCCGTAAAGGCATAGTTATTGCCATTGTTACTGAAGGCGATAATACCATTAGCAGCATGGCTGACCATGTGGTAGAAGTGCCGGATACGGAATTTGCCCTGGCACCATTGCTTACCGTTATTCCTTTACAATTGTTCTCTTATTATATTGCTGTCATGCGCGGATGCAATGTTGACCAACCAAGAAACCTTGCTAAATCAGTAACTGTTGAATGATAATAATTTCATTGTTTTTTAGTTTAATTAATGATCTGTATAATTAAAAAGCAACATTTATTTTTTACCGCTAAGACGATAAGAAATGAAGAAAAAAGATGTATTAAATCGCTTATCATGAAAGCACGATGGAATGAAAGCATGATGGTACGATAGGGAAATGGGGGATGGATGGTGAGGTAGCACGATAGGGAAATGGAAGAAGAGAATAAAAAATAAATAAATAACATAAGATATGGAAAAAATAAGAACACATAAAGAAATAAAGTTTTATCACTTTACATCTCGTGCTATCATGCTTTCGTGCTATCTTGATAGTCCGTTAAATTTTATAACTTTGCGTCTCCCCGTCCCCGTCTGCCGACAGACAGGTTTGCGGTGAGTTGTTATTAAACTGTGTCAACTTGAAAGTCACTTTTAAACATAGAAAACTATTTTTGTTGATGTTGATTCTGATCAGCCTGTCATGTTCAACCGAAAAAAACACATGGCTAAACAGAACATACCACAACATTACAGCTCATTATAATGTATATTTTAATGGCCGGGAAGCCTACCGGAAAGGCATTCAACGCATTGAAGACCAAGTGGATTTTGACTTTACCCGCCGCTGCCCGATATACATTCTGGGAAATGAAGAAACAGCCCAAATAGCCATTTCTGAAATGGATAAAGCCATCAAAAAAGCCTCTAAAACGATCAAAAAACACTCCATAAAAGTCAACCCGAAACGCAAGGAAGGCAGGCTCACCGAAGATGAACAGGAATTTATGGAGAAAAATGAATACAACAAATGGGTGGATGATTCTTATTTACTTCTGGGTAAGGCCTACTTTGTTAAGAATGAATTCCTGCCGGCAAGGCAAAATTTTGAGTATATTTTACGTGAATTTCCCAATGAACCCATTCGCTATCAAGCCATGATATGGCTGGGACGAACTGCGCTGGCAACAAATAATTTGCAAACAGCCAAAAAATGGATTGACCAGATAGATGCCGAAGAAGAATTTCCCGAGGACCTCCAGGCCGAATTTGAAATCCTCAATGCGGCATACTACTTAGTTTTAAACAATGAAGAAAGGGCAATTCCACATCTGAAAAAAGCCATCGAAGAAAACAAAGATAAAAAACAACGCACCCGGCATCAGTATATACTGGCTCAGATTTATAAAGACCAGCAAAATTACCGCAAAGCCGCCGAAAATTTTGAAATCGTTACCAAAAAAAGCAGCGACTATAAACTGGAATTCAACGCCAAAATCAACATGGGCGAATGCTACGGAAAAATGGGCGGCTCATACAAAGAAATGCACAAGCTCCTTTCCAAAATGCTCAAAGATGATAAAAACATTGAGTACATGGACCAGATATACTATGCCCTGGCCGAAGTTGAATATAAAAATGGCAAAACAGAACAAGCAATTGAACATTACAAATTATCCAGCGAGCATGTAGTGACCAACACCAGCCAAAAAGCGCAATCATGCCTCCGCTTGGGCGACATCTACTATGAAAAACCAAATTATCGCCTGTCGCAGGCCTACTATGATACTTGTATCCTGAATCTGTCAAGGGAGCATCCCAGGTTTAATGAAATCAACAGCCTTAGCAAAAACCTTAATAAACTAGTGAACAATTTGGATGTTGTGCAAGCGCAGGATAGTTTGCAGAGAATTGCAGGTTTGAGTGAAAAAGAACGCAATCAAATAATTGACAGCCTCATACAGGTTGTCAGGGAAGAAGAACAAAGGCAAAAAGAATTGCAACAACATCAACAACAAAATTCCATGCTGTTTGACCAGCGAAGAGGTACCAGCAGGGTAAATGCTCCCAGCGGTGGCAAGTGGTATTTTTATAATCCGGCCACACTGAGCTTTGGAGCCAACGAATTCCAGAAAAAGTGGGGAAAACGTAAACTGGAAGACCATTGGAGACGCAGCAACAAGGCTGTAATTGCAGATAATGCCATGGGCGAAGATAGTACAGCAAGCGACAGCACCGCGGAAACAAACAGGGTCACTGATAACAAATCCCGGGAATATTACCTGCAGGGCCTCCCCCTTACCGATTCTCTTATGGCGGTTTCAAATCAAAATATTAAAGAAGCCCTTTTTAACCTGGGTGATATTTATTACGATGATTTTAATGATTATGACAAATCAATATCCGCTTTTGAAGAACTAAACTCCCGGTTTCCCAAGCACGAGTATAAATTGCTTAGCTATTATAATCTGTATGAGCTGTATCAGAAGAAAGACAAGCCTTCAAAAAGCCAAACCTACAAAGAAAAAATCATAAATCAGTTCCCCGACAGCCGATATGCTAAAATTTTGAAAAATCCGAATTAC
>JAQIDD010000198.1 GCA_027858215.1 Candidatus Delongbacteria bacterium
GTCATTTACAAGATCAATAACCAGTGTTTTTAAAAGATTAAGAATTGTTCATACAAAAATATAAATGTAAAGATAAATATTATTGTTATACGGATAATATTAAATTTGCAAACGTGAAATCATTATCAGAGATAAAATACAAGACCGGCACGATATTCAGAAAACTGTTAAAGCGATTTCTGATTTGGCGAATACGTCATGTAAGTGACAGGGTATTCATAGCTGCATTGGCTGTGTTGGTAGGAATTGTAGCAGGCTTTGTGGCTGTAATCATTAAAAATTCAGTACATTTAATTCAGGGATTGCTGAAGGACTGGTTTTCTTCGGATTCAGAAAACCTGTTGTTCATATTTTACCCGGTTATCGGTATTTTTCTTGTATTAATTTTTGTGAATTACATCATAAAACGAAAAGTTGGGCACGGCATACCTACAGTGTTATTTTCCATCAGTAAAACAAAAGGAAAAATCCGGCCGCACAACATGTATTCAAGCATTGTTACCTCTGCATTGACGGTTGCCTTTGGTGGCTCAGTTGGTCTTGAAGGACCTACGGTGGCAACAGGTGCAGCCTATGGAAGCAACATGGGACAATTGTTCCATTTGAATTACAAACAAATTTTATTGCTGCTGGGATGTGCTTGTACCGCTGCTATGGCCGCCATATTTAAAGCTCCTGTCGCAGCCATTGTTTTTGCACTTGAGGTTATCATGCTTGATCTTACCATGGTATCGCTGGTTCCGCTTCTGCTTGCTTCAGTATCAGCAGTGCTTATATCCTATTTATTTATGGGACAAAATGTATTGTATCCTGTAAACACAGTGGAGGGATTTGATATTTCCTGTTTGTTCTTTTATATTATCTTAGGGATACTTGCCGGATTTTTATCTGTTTATTTTACCAAAATGTACATGTACATAAATCGCATGTTTGATAAGATACATTCATGGGGCATAAAATTGCTTACGGGGGGTTTCATTCTTGGCTTGTTGATATTTTTGATGCCTGTATTATACGGAGAAGGGTATGAAGCCATCAATGCAGCCCTTAGCGGTGAAACACAACATGTGTTCAACAATACATTCTATTATCAGTATCAGGGTGAATGGGCCGTTATCATCATCATTTTTTTAGCAGTATTGCTGTTTAAGGTAATTGCCACAAGTGTGACCTTTGCCAGCGGTGGTGTGGGTGGTGTTTTTGCTCCTTCTTTGTTTCTGGGTGCTAACTTAGGCTTGATGTTCAGCCTGATAGTAAATGGACTGGGCTGGGATATTTCAGTGATTAATTTTGCACTTGTAGGCATGGCCGGATTAATAGCAGGGATCATTCATGCTCCCCTTACTGCAATTTTCCTGATTGCAGAAACAACCGGAGGCTATGAACTGTTTGTCCCGCTGATGATTGTGTCAGCTATATCATACGCTACGGTGAAAGTGTTTACACCCAATTCCGTTTATACCATCCAGCTTGCAAAACGGGGTCAGCTCAGAACGCATCATAAAGATAAGGCCATGCTGTCAATGATGAACATTGAAAGCCTGATTGAAACCAATTTTAAAAAGGTGTATGAGGAAGATATGTTGGGAGATCTTGTAAAACAGATAGAAAGATCCAGCCGGAATATTTTTCCGGTATTGAATGATACCAATGAATTGAAAGGTATAGTTGTACTTGATGATATACGTGAAATTATGTTTAAATCCGAGCTATATGATAAGGTAAGCATAAAAGATATCATGATTTCACCGGAACCATACCTCATCTCCATTCATGACAGCATGGAAAAAGTGGCGGAAAAATTTCAACAAACCGGGAATTTCAATCTCCCTGTGACAGATGGAAACAAATACATCGGGTTTGTTTCCCGGGCACACGTGTTTTCGGTTTACCGGCGGTTGATAAAGAAATTTTCAGATGATTAAAAGAGGTAAGTGGTTTTCTGAATGTTATGGCGTCAATTCTATTTCCGGGTTTTTTTTGTTTTTTCTCTGATTCGTTTTACATCGGCTTTGTTCAGCTCATATGGGGCATAAAAGAATCGCTATTGGAAAGTGGTTAGTGTTGATTTGCTATTACAGCACGCCCCTTTAATTGCTTTTTCTTAAAAAATTTGTACATTTGTGAAAACCTTAAATGTTAAGCATTATGCAGAGAGACGATAAAGTTTTTGATATTATTGCCAAAGAAAGGGCACGCCAGGAAAATGGCATTGAATTGATTGCATCGGAAAACTTTGTAAGCCAACAGGTACTGGAAGCAATGGGGTCAGTGATGACCAACAAATATGCTGAAGGATACCCCGGCAAGCGGTATTACGGCGGATGCCAGTTTGTTGACCAAACTGAAGAACTTGCCCGCGAACGCCTGAAAAAATTGTACAATGCAGATTACGTCAACGTACAACCTCACAGCGGTGCGCAGGCCAATGCTGCGGTATTTCTGGCATGCATGAAACCGGGTGACAAATTCATGGGCTTAAGCCTGAATCACGGCGGTCACCTAACGCATGGCTCGCCGGTAAACAGTTCCGGTATTTTATATAACCCGGTTGCTTATGGTGTGAGCGAAGAAACCGGCACCATTGATTACGATGAAATGGAGAAAATCGCTTTACGCGAAAAACCAAAAATGATTGTTGGCGGTGCTTCGGCATACAGTCGTGAATGGGATTATAAGCGCATGCGTGAAATCGCTGATAAAGTAGGCGCTCTGTTGATGGTGGACATGGCTCATCCTGCTGGAATAATTGCCGCCGGTCTGCTCAACAACCCTGCAGATTACGCCCATATTGTAACTTCCACAACTCACAAAACATTACGTGGCCCACGCGGTGGCATCATCATTATCGGGAACAATTTTGAAAACCCATGGGGCATTACCACCAAAAAAGGCAAAATCCGCAACATGTCTGCCCTTATTAGTTCCGCAGTATTTCCCGGCACACAGGGAGGCCCGCTGGAACATGTCATTGCATCTAAAGCCGTAGCGTTTGGGGAAGCACTCACTCCTGAATTTAAAGCATATCAAAAACAGGTGATCAAAAATGCATACGTCATGGCAGAGGAATTCATCAACCGCGGATATAAAGTCATCAGTGGTGGTACTGACAACCACAGCATGTTGATTGACTTGCGCACAAAAGTGCCTGAGATTACCGGCCGCCAAGTTGAGGATGCCCTTGAACAGGCTGACATCACTGTCAATAAAAACATGGTGCCTTTCGACCATCGCTCTCCTTTCCAGGCCTCAGGTTTACGTGTGGGAACTCCCGCCATCACAACCAGAGGACTGAAAGAAACAGACATGGCTAACATCGTTGAGATGATTGATACTGTCATCACAAACATTGAAGATAAAAATACCATCAACGATGTAAAACAGAAAGTCAATGGATTTATGAAACCCTTCCCGCTTTTTGCAGGCGAATAGTGATTTAATAGATAATTTGGTGGCTGAAGCTTCCCGGAAATAAACAAAAATCCAGGGCTAAAGCCCATGTATTATCTCATTGTTTTCGTTAAACCCCGACCTTCAGGTCGGGGTTTTTCAGCCATTATTATTTTTTAAAGTTCTAATAGGACATAGTTAAAATATTTAACAAAGCTATTTGCAATTTTTTATTTCTGTGTACAATGTGAAAAATTTATGTAAATTTGTAATATGGAAAGTTTATCACAATTACCTCATATCAAACATCTGAACAGCGGAAACTTTTTCCTCATTGCCGGCCCTTGTGTGATTGAGGATGAAGAAATGGCAGAACCCATTGCAAGAAAACTCAACAACCTGAGCA
>JAQIDD010000204.1 GCA_027858215.1 Candidatus Delongbacteria bacterium
GATAAGGTTTGTGATAAATATTTTAAATTCAGGCATTATTAAAACTTATTAGTATTCAGGTAATTAGTGAATTAAATTTGTCCAGATTTGGAAATTTGTTTGATATTATTTATATTTGATCTTTCAATTATTGAAACTATATGTTAAACCATAAGTTCCTGCACAATTCAATTATTTAATTATTAAAATTTAATGTTATGGAAATTAAATTATTTACTGAAAAACAACCTTTATCCAACAACGAAAAAGTAGAAGTAGGCGATTGTCTTTATAAACACCTGGATGAGTTTGGAGATCCACGTGAAGCCATCATGAAATCAATACATTACGCATTTAAAGACATTGACGCATTTGGCGGTTTTGTTCTTGTGGCAAGAGAAGGCGAAGACATCAAAGGAGCCGTTGTGATAAACAAAACAGGCATGGGCGGTTACATCCCCGATAACATTCTTGTTTATATTGCTGTACACCGTGATCAAAGAGGCCAGGGTCTTGGAAAAAAATTGATGAAAGAAACACTGGATACTGCCGAAGGCGATGTGAAGCTGCATGTTGAACACAACAATCCGGCACGCTTCCTCTATAAAAAAGTTGGATTTACCAGCAAATACATGGAAATGAGATATAACAAACAATGATATGGCTTTTGTATTACTTGATCGCAAAAAACTGAAACGCAACTACAACTATCTGGATAAGCTTTTCAAAAAGCATAATATTGAGTGGGCTGTGGTTACCAAAATGCTATGTGGAAACAAAGCGTATTTGAAAGAGGTTATTGATCTTGGGATTAAGGAGGTATGTGACTCTAGGGTGAGTAATCTTAAAACCATAAAAAACATCAGCAAAGATATAGAGACTATATATATTAAGCCACCTGCAAAACGCGCCATAAAATCAGTTATTAAATACGCTGATATCAGCCTGAATACACAATTGAGCACAATGGAATTGCTCTCGGAGGAGGCTAAAAGACAAAACAAAATACACAAAGTCATCATTATGCTTGAAATGGGTGAACTTCGTGAAGGTGTGATGCGCAATGATGTGATAGATTTTTATGAAAAAATCTTTAAATTACCAAACATAAGCGTTCTGGGCATAGGTACAAACCTGACTTGTCTATATGGTGTATTGCCTAATCAGGACAAACTCATACAACTCAACCTGTATAAACAACTGATTGAGGTTAAATTTAACCGTAAGTTAAAATATGTGTCAGGGGGGTCGTCTGTCACCATACCCCTTATCAAACAAAAGTTATTACCCAAGGGCATTAATCATTTTCGCGTTGGCGAAACCCTGTATATGGGAACCAATGTATATGACGGCTCCAAACTGGAAGCCATGGAAAATGATGTGTTGAAACTGTATGCTGAAATCATTGAATTAACCAAAAAACCCACAGTGCCGGAAGGTGATATGGGACACAATGTCGAAGGAAAAAGTTTTGAATTTGATAAGGATGAATACGGCAAAAAGTCCTACCGTGCCATCCTGGATGTCGGGTTGCTTGATATAGAAACAGAGCACCTTACGCCTGTCGATCCAAATGTGGAAGTGGCCGGTGCCAGCTCAGATATGATCGTGATGGACCTGGATAAAAACGAACAGAATTACCAGGTTGGTGATTTACTGGAATTCAATGTGGATTACATGGGCGCTTTACGCCTGTTTAATTCCAATTATATTGATAAACGCGTCGTCTGACAACGTATTAACTGTTTTTTACTGCAATGGTTTCAATTTCTACCAACGCACCAAGTGGCAGCTCTTTTACTGCAAATGCTGCCCTGGCCGGTGGGTTCTGTGCATAATAGCTGCCGTAAATTTCATTCATGGCTTTAAAATTGGCCATGTCGCTGAGCAAGCAGGTGGATTTTATCACATCATCGAATGAATAACCGGCTTCATTCAATATGGCACCGATGTTTTCCATTACCTGTTTTGTCTGAGCTTCAATTCCTTCGGGTATTTTACCTGTTTCAGGTTTAACAGGTACCTGACCGGAAATAAATAACATGTCATTGATTTCAACAGCCTGTGAATAAGGCCCTATGGCTTTAGGAGCCTTATCTGTCTGATGTGATTTTTTCATGATGATTGAATTTATTTATAAATAAGTGGTTCCGTTTCATTGTTCAGCACCATTAATCCATTTTTTGCCAGGGCAGCCATCTCATCTTCACCGGGATAGGCTTTTACAGGAGCCAGAAATCCTGTCATCTTTTCAACAAACTCTACGAATGGCTTGCTATGTGCTATGCCGCCTGTCAGCAAGATACCATCTATCTCACCCTCCAGCACAGCAGCCATGGCTCCAATTTCTTTGGCTACCTGGTAGGCCATGGCATTAAAAATAAATTCAGCTTTTTTATCGCCTTTCTCAATGCGTTGTTCCACTTCATAAGCATCGTTTGTGCCAAGATACCCTACCAATCCACCTTCTCCTTTGATCATCTTTTTCACTTCTTTCAGTGAATATTTGCCTGAGAAACATAATTTAGCCAACTGGCCTATCGGCAAACCACCGCTTCGTTCGGGTGAAAAAGGACCATCGCCGTCCAGGGCATTGTTCACATCTATAACTTTACCTTTTCGATGTGCACCAACGGAAATTCCGCCTCCCAGATGAGCTACAATCAGGTTTACCTCATTGTAATTTTTCCCTGTATCCTGGGCAAAAGTTCTGGCAATGGCTTTTTGGTTCAATGCATGAAAAATAGAAATGCGCTTGAAATTCGGATTTCCACTAACACGTGCAATGTCTTCCATTTCATCCACAACAACAGGGTCAGCAATGTAAGCTTTTGCCCTTCCTATGGATTTAGCAATGTCATCGGCTATTAAGCCTCCAAGGTTACTGGCATGTTCTCCCAGTGGCGAATTTCTCAAATCTTTTCGCATGGCTTCGTTGACAAGATATATGCCCGAAGGAATGGGCTTAACCAGTCCTCCCCTTCCTATCACTGCATCAATTTTGTTGATATCATACCCTGCTGTTTTTACTTCATTCAGCACAATTTCTTTCCTGAATTCATCCTGGTCTGTAATGCTTGAAAACGCAGACAATTCTTCACGTGAATGGTTCAGGTTTTTCTGAAATACGTTTTTATCACTTTCAAAGATTGCAATTTTTGTGGATGTTGATCCCGGGTTAATAATAAGTAATCTGTAAGTTGTCATAATTATATTTATTTTTTTATTCCATAGCTGCAGCAAATGCAATTGATAATAATTTAGCCCTTTCGGTATCGGCGCGTGATGTCAGCACAATGGGTACTTTTGCTCCCATGATTACAGCTGCTGAAGTTGCTCCACCAAGAAAAGCCAGTGTTTTGTACAGGATGTTTGATGCATTCAACTCAGGAGCAACGAGAATATCTGCATCACCACCCACTTCACTATGTATGCCTTTTTGTTCACATGCTTCTTTGCTTACTGTGTTGTCCACAGCAAAAGGACCATCGATGATGCAGTTTTTAATTTGCTTACGTTTGTTCATAACAGAAAGCATGGCCGCATGTACAGTGGATTCAATTTTTGGATTCACGGTTTCCACCGGCCCTAAAATTGCTACTTTCGGTTTCTCTACGCCTATTCCGTGCATAGCTTCAACCGCGTTGTTCACAATGGCTATTTTATCCTTAAATTCCGGCGCCACGTTCATAGCTGCATCGGTAACTCCAAGCAGTTTGTGGTAATAAGGGGATTCAAACAATGCAAAATGGCTCAGGGTAGAACCTTTTCGTAATCCGTACTCTTTATCCAGGACCGCTTTCAGAATTACAGCAGTAGCTACCAGCCCTTTCATGAGTACTTCAGCTTTTCCTTCTTTAATGAGCTTCACGGCCCGCTGGCATGCTTTTTTATCATCGGGTTCATGGATGATTTCAATTTTACCTGCATCCATGCTGATTTCTTCAACTACGGCTTTTATCTTTTCTGCATCTCCAACCAGCACAGGTGAAACAATGTTTTTATCCATAGCTTCTTTTACAGCAGCAAGCACATGTGTATCTGCTGCAGCAGCCACTACCATTCTTCTTGGTTTCTTCTTTTGAGCTATTTCAATCAACTCATCTAGCTTTTTCAGTGCCATATTTTATATTATTTTAAGTTATCCCATTGATAATTCATTAAAATATAAAATCTTACTATAGTCAACAAAACAGGGTTACAATTCAGACACGATCCGTTTTGTATCCCTGGCAATCACAAGCTCCTCATTGGTTGTTACCACCATGGCTTTCACTCTGGAATTTTCCTTACTAACCAGCAAACAATCTTTACCGCGGCAATTGTTGGCTTTCGGGTCAAAATCCACACCAATGAAATCCATGTGTGAAAGCACACGTTCCCTGGTGTTGATATCATTTTCACCGATGCCGCCTGTGAAAATTATCAGGTCTAAACCATTCATAACAGCCGTATATGATCCGATGTATTTACGGACACGGTGAGCAAACATTTCTTTTGCCAGCTCAGCCCGGTGATTACCTGCATCAGCAGCTTCATCCAGGTCACGCATATCACTTGATACGCCTGAGAATCCTTTCAGTCCGCTTTTTTTGTTGATGAGGTTGTTGGCTTCTGCAATGCTTAGGTTCTCTTTTTCCATCAGATGTAGCAAGCCACCGAGGTCAAAATCTCCCACACGTGTGCCCATCATAAGGCCTTCCACAGGAGTAAATCCCATGCTTGTATCCACAGAAATTCCCTTGTCTATAGCGCATATCGAAGCACCGTTGCCAAGGTGACAGGTAATTATTTTCTTTTCGTTTATATTCCAATCAAGCTTATCACATGCTTTCTGCGCCACAAACTTATGGCTTGTTCCATGAAAACCATACCGGCGCAGTTGATATTTTTCATAATATGTGTATGGGATGGGATAATGAAAAGCATATTCCGGCATTGACTGGTGAAATGATGTGTCAAATACCGCTACCTGATTCACTTCAGGCAATAATTTTTCCATGGCTTCGATCCCCTTCAGGTTGGCAGGGTTATGCAAAGGTGCAAGACCACAACATTCTCCGATATAGACTTTGGCCTGGGTATTAATATAACTACTTTCACTAAAAAACTCACCACCGTGAGCCACGCGGTGCCCCACAGCATTAATTTCTTCCAGGTTTTCAATGACACCATGTTCCTGATCGGTCAATGCATCCAGTAAAAGATTGATACCAATGTTATGATCAGCAATGGGAATCTTGATTTCGTAAGGGTCTTTTCCGGGGCGTGTGTGGGTTAGTACTCCTTCTTCCAAACCGATGCGTTCGAGCAAGCCTTTGGCAAGCAACAAAGGTTCATCATTCATTTCCAGCATCTGATATTTTATACTGGAACTTCCGCAATTTAAAACTAATATTTTCATAGAATTACATTTATAATTGTTATTAACTTTTGGCTGCCTGATTAGCGGTAATGGCCACAAGGTTCACAATGTCACTGACAGAACATCCGCGTGAAAGGTCATTGATGGGAGCTGCCATGCCTTGTAAGACCGGTCCGATTGCTTCGGCTTTGGCCATGCGCTGAACCAGTTTGTATGCAATGTTTCCTGTTTCCAGTGTCGGAAATACCAGTACATTTGCCTTACCGGCTATTTTACTATCGGGGGCTTTCTTTTTGCCAATGGCATCAATGATGGCAGCATCTGCCTGCAATTCTCCATCAATTTTAAGGCCTGGTGATTTTTGCCTGGCAATGTCAGTGGCTTCAACTACTTTGTCCACCATTTCATGTTTCGCTGATCCTTTGGTGGAAAAACTGAGCATGGCCACACGTGGATCCATTTCACCAATGGCGGTGGCTGTTTCAGCCGTACACACAGCGATTTCAGCCAGCTCTTCAGCGGTGGGATTGGGATGCACAGCACAATCAGCAAAAACAATCAAACCATCGTCTCCAAATTGCTTATCCTGTAGTATCATAAAAAAGGCGCCGGAAACCACGCTTATTCCCGGTTTTGTTTTTACAATCTGGAATGCAGGACGTAAAACATCACCTGTTGCATTCATAGCTCCTGACACTTCACCATCCGCATCACCCTGTTTGATCATCATTACCGAAAAATACAAAGGGTTAAGCAATGCATTTTTTGCCTTTTCTGCATCCATTCCTTTGTGTTTACGTAATTCCACCAGCTTATCAACATATTCATCCATTTTCTCAAAGCTCGCGGGATCATAAATAACTGCTTCATTGATGTGAGATAATTTCAGTTCTGAAGCTTTTGCTTTAATTTCTTCAGGAGAGCCGATAAGTATAGGAACAGCATTGTTTTCCTCAATGATCTGATCAGCGGCCTCCAAGGTTCTTTCTTCAAGACTTTCGGGGAGCACAATCCGTTTGTTGTGCTTACGGGCATTGTCTTTTACCCTTTTTATTAAATCCATTGATTATCTGATATTTATAATTAGACATTCATGAGCCAAACAAAATTAAAAAAATCGTTCAGTTTTTGGCATGATTTTTAATTGTAAACACAAATCCAAATATGTTATAGAACACGTCTTACTTAATTTCGCAATGCAGGAGCGTCTCATTGCCTATTCCGGCAGTGATAAAATCATTGGTATTTACAGGGCCGACACCTTGGGGGGTGCCGGTAAAAATAAGGTCGCCGGTTTTTAATGTCATAAATTGTGAAACAAAAGCAATGATATTGTCAGGCGAAAATATCATATCATGAGTATATCCTGATTGCACCGTTTTATCATTTTTTTTCAGCCAGAAATTCAAATTTTCATGTGTTTTTAACTGAGCGGGATCAATCCACTTGCCTACCCATGCAGACTGGTCAAAGGATTTCGATATCTCCCAGGGTAAGCCTTTTATCTTGCATTCATGTTGGAGGTCGCGGGCAGTAAAATCTATGCCCACGGAAATAGCATCATAATAACGGGGAGCAAATTTTCCCTGAATGCTACGTCCCAATTTACCAATTCTTAATACAATCTCAACTTCATAATGCACTTCATCAGAAAAATCAGGAATAAAAAAAGGATTGTGTCCTTTGTGGAGGCAGGAGTCGGCTTTAAGAAAAAACACCGGTTGTTTTTCAGCCTCTGAGTGCATTTCTCTGTTGTGTTCAGCGTAATTTTTCCCGATAAAAATGATTTTCATTTTTGAAATTAATCAGATTGAAGTTGGAAGCCGGAAGACCGGAGTTGGGAGATACATGTAAAAGATTTTTTTCAGCTTCGTTCTTCCGACTTCGGTCTTCCCACTCCCGGGTTCCAACTGTTTGCTTCCTTATTTTTTATTTTTCATTGCCCTTAACTTGATGTTTGTCAAAACCTTTTTGGTGTATAAGGGAAAATCTCCCTTCATCATCCACCCGTAATAAGACGGGTCTTTTGAAAGCACGTCTTCGACAGGCATGTTTTTGTATTTTCCAAAATTGAAGACTTCCTGTTGTTTATCATTGTACACAATCCTTCCAGCAAAATCCGCATTTTTTTTGTGAGCTGAAAAATCTGAAAGGTAATCAACATCTGCTTTCAAAGCGTTATAGTGTTGTATCTGTGCATCCAGTATTTCAAAAGTAGCACTTGTATCAGCCATGGCAGAATGAGCATCAACCAGCTTTTTTTTACAATAAAATTTATACGCAGCACTCAGCGTACGTTGTTCCATTTTATGAAAAATCACCTGTACATCAATGTTTTTATGGCGTTTCAGATCAACATCCACATCGGCGCGAATAAATTCTTCGGCCAGCATGGGGATATCAAATCTATTGGAATTGAAACCAGCGAGATCACAACCTTCAATGAAACCGGCAAATTTTTTGGCCACCTGTTTAAAGGTAGGGGAGTTTTCCACATCTTCATCTGATATGCCATGAATGCGTGTAGTTTCTTCAGGTATAGGTATTTCAGGATTGATGCGCTGCAATTTTGATTCCTGGCTGCTATCCGGAAATATTTTTAAAAAGGCAATTTCGACAATTCTGTCCTTTGCAATGTTCATACCGGTGGATTCGATATCAAAAAATACAAGGGGTTTTGTCAATTTAAGATTCATAAAAACAAAAAAAAGAAATCCTGGTTTTTGCCAGGATAATAAAAAATTAATTAGTTATTGATCATCATGGGCATCAATAACATAAGTATCTCTTCATCGGGGTTGTCGTTGTCTTTTGGCAAAATAAGACCAGCTCTTGTAGGATCAGAAACCTCAAGGCAAACTTCTTCTGTGCTCAGGTTAGTTAATATTTCAAGCAGGAAAAGCGACTTAAACCCAATTGTCATTTCTTCCCCTTCATATTGACATGGAATATCTTCTTTGGCTGATATGGAATAATCAATGTCCTGGGCTGAAATGTTCAATCTGTTACCGGAAATATTTAATTTAACTAGGTTGCTTGCCTGGTTTGAAAAAATTGAAACACGTTTCAGTGTGTTGTAAAACTCAACACGGTCAACTACCATTTTATAGGGGTTTTCAGTGGGTATCACTGAATTATAACTGGGGTAATTGCCTTCGATTAGCCTGCATACCATGCTAAATCCCATGAAACTAAAAATGGCGTTTTTATCATCAAATTCAAGGGTCAGTTTATCTTCTGCTTTGGTTACGATATTTTTCAATATGCCTGCCGGTTTCTTGGGCAACACAAATGATGCTTCCATATCTGCGGTGGCATCTTTACGGCGATAGCGTACCAGTTTGTGTGAATCGGATGCCACGAAGGTCATGTTATCAGGCGAAATTTCAATCAGTACGCCGTTCATGATGGGCCTCAATTCATCATCTGCTGTTGCAAAAATGCTACTTGTAATACCTGTAAACAATATTTCAGGCTCAACATCAATGCGATTGACCTGGTCTTGTTTTAATTCGGGAGTTTTGGGGAAGTCCTCCCCACTTTGCCCAACCAGGCTGAATTTCCCGTTTTCAGATTTGATATCTACTTTAAGGCTTTCTGTGTCAATCTGAAATGTCAGTGGTTGTTCAGGAAATTCTTTCAGGATTTCAAGGATCTTTTTTGAGTCAATCGCCACAATGGCATTTCCGTCAACACTGTCAGGTTTTATACTGGTTGTCAATGTTGTTTCAAGGTCGGAAGCCGTAATTTTCAGCTCATCATCCTCAACCTTAATCAGGAAATTGTCCAGAATCGGCAGTGTATTTTTACTGTTTACAACCTTACTTGCCAGTTGCAGTCTATTCAGCAATGCTGTACTTGAAATTACAAAATTCATTGTCATAACGTTTTAAAAAATCAAAGCTAAAAATACATATTTAATAACACGAAAAAAACAAATATATCAAATATTTATCAACAATGCTTTTTGAAACACCATCAGGCCTCGCTGTTTTGCTTTATATCCTGTAATTTCACAGACAAGGGGTCAATGGTCCTGTATTGCATCACCACCACCTCGTCATTGATAACTCCATACAAGCGATGTATATCATAAGGGTAAGGATTGGCATTGTCATCCATCAATTGTTTAAAATTCGGCCTCCGGTAACATTTTAATTCCCTGGTTTTTTGTTCATTGTCAGTTACCCTGAATATTGATACGGGCTGTAATCCGTTAAGGGAATCAAGCTTACTTGCTTGTTCGTCAGAGGGAAGCAAATATTCAAATCCCACATTTTTGAAACGGGATATTAACATTTTCACTTCAATAGTATCAAAGTCATTGACAGGCTTTCCCGATGGTATTTTTTCTATTGTATAGTCATTGAGGCCAAGGTTTTTTATCCTGAAACTTTGGTCAGCGTTTTGTGGGTATTTAATTTCGATTTCAGCAATGTCATCAGGATCATACAAAAATGCTTTTCTGCTTCTCCATTCCTTTAAGTTTGTGTTGTATCTGGTTGTTAAATACCCTGTGAATCCAGGCAAAAACACTTCAAAAACGGCTGCTGAATTTTCAATGAGCATGTACGTGCCCGTGTTATTCTGTGTTACCCCACCGATGTAATACACTTTTTTCAATTTATCATCCTGATAAATTTCACATTTTATTCCATTGGCAGCGAGATCACGGAGTACATAATCCTGTTTAGCTTTCGGAACGGGACTAGCAACGTCAATCCGGGAAATCGTTTCAAGCAAAATGTCCATCAGGTCTTTTCTGGCCGTGTATTTTTCATTCACTGTCCAGGTGTCTTTGTTTTGCCTTTCGAGGAGTATTTCATTGTTTTCTTTATCCACAAGGAAAATTTTATCTACAGCAGCAGTATCTTGTACCGCAAAATCTCTCAACACATTTAATGTTGATTTTTTTTGTTCAATGCTAAGTTTTGATTTTCCGTCATCCTCAATTTTTTTGATTTCATAACGGGTAAAAAACAAGATTACTGCTACTATCAGTAAAACCAAAAAACTGATCAGTAATATGACATTATTCTTTTTCATTTTGTGTTAAATTTACATTTTTTGAATATCTGAATTTCCTGACTAGAATAAGAATCACGCCAAGCAAAACAATGATTATTACAGGGACAACCGTATTAAACACTGACCAAAAAACACCTTGCTCACGTACTTTGCCTTTATCGAGGAGCCGTAATTTAATTTCCCTCATTCTCAATTTTATCAATGCTTCATCTCCACAAAGGTAATTCACAGCATTCATGAGGAATTCCTTATTGCCCGGGGTAAATTGTTGGGAATAATACCTGTCTGCTCCCAGTTGAAGTGGCTCTTTTCTTTCACCACGTTGATGCACATAATTTCGTATCATATCTCCATCGGATATTACAATCTGGCTTGTATGTTTGCTTTCTGGTTTAAAACCGATGTCTTTGTTTTTCACAAATTCCAGTGGAATCCGGCCGTCAAAATTGGATTCAAAACGCCCTTCGAGCAATACAGCAATGGGTTGTTTGCCCTCGTTAAATAGCCTCGGCAGCGGTGGTCGTCGCAACATGTCCAAAGACACCTCAACAGGCACACCAAGTGTACGGCTGTATGGTGATGTTTTTAATAAATATGTTTTATTGATGTTATCGTCCTCACCCACGGTATCTATGCTGCTTACAAATTGGGTTCTGATGATGGAAACAGTTTTGTTGATGATGTGATTGTTTTCTGATGATACGGCAGGAAAAAAATACCACTGCCTGGGTTCAAACTGTGGCTCTCCGCTGCGTTGATTAACGGTAATAGGAATGCTCAGGCAGTTTAAATCCTGGATCAAATCAGGGTTAATGCGCACACCATAATTGAATAAAATATCATCCATATTGATGTCCCTTATCAAAGCCATGCTTGAAGGCTGATTTGAAAGGCTGTCCATGCTCATACCCATCCATTCAATCAACCAAAGGACTTTCCCCCCATTCATAATATACTGGTCCAGTATAAATTTATCTTTTTCACTTACTCTTTGAGTAGGTTTGGCCATAACCACTGCCTCATAATCATCCAGGGCTCCCAGCACACCATTAATTGAAAGCCGTTCAATTTTATAGTATTCACTCAGGGAAATCATCATATCCATGGTTTGATATTCATCAAGTTCACCATGTCCTTCAATGAAAGCTATTTTTTTAACTTCGGGATTAACCAGCCGCATCATTCCCTGCACGAACTTTTGTTCTACCCTGCTGATGGACTTGTTGATTTTTTTATCTGATCCACCTATGCCTTCATTTTCCAGGAAATTAACGGGGTATTCATTGCCTTTATAAGACAGGAGGGCACCCGGGAATACCAATTGTTTTCTCGATGATTCAGGGCCGCCTTCCTGCAGTTCTGTTGGGATGAGGCCTTTTTCTTCAAGTTGTTTGTATATCTTGTATTGTATTTCACGGTCCTTTACTTCAAACGGATTGATAAATTCATACTCTATTTCCGGCGAATAGCGTCTGAAATCATTCAGCATTTCCCTGATTTTACGCTGTAATCTCAACAAGTCAACAGGCAGTTCTTCCGCCTCAAGATAGACTTTAACATACATGATGTCATCCAGGTCTTTTAATACTTCAATTGAAGTATCAGACAATGAATGCCTGTTTTCTTCTGTGAGATCAATCCTGAGGTACCAAATTGAACCAATAAAATTGATCAATGCAACAATCAATAAAAGAAGAATTAATTGACTTATATGTTGTTTTTTGAGTTGTTTACGATCCATAAGGTTGTTCTATTTCCATTTACGACTTTCCAGTACAAGTTTTGTACTCATTATAAAAATACCGATGACACTCAAAAAGTACAGGACATCTCTTGTGTCAATCAAACCCCTGCTGAGTGAGCGGTATTGATAATTGATACCCAGTGATTCAACAAAGTTGTTTAGGGACCCACTTGGTGCAAAATTACTCAATTCATCAAAACCAATATACATAACGAAACATAGCACAACAGCAATCATAAAGGAAATGATTTGATTTCCCGTCAATGATGAAGCAAACAATCCGATGGCTGTATAAATGGCTGCCAGAAAAAACAACCCAATATAAGAACCGGCAATAGCACCCATATCCATGTTTCCAGGAACCTTCCCCAGCACATATACAGAGATGAGGTACAACAATGTTGGCAATAATGCAATGATAACCAACACCAGGCCAGCCAAATATTTTGCCAACACAATCTGTAACTCTGATATAGGCCTTACCAGCAATAATTCCATGGTTTTCATGCGTTTTTCGTCAGAAATGAGCCTCATGGTTACCGCAGGCACAAGAAACAGGAAAACCCAGGGGGAAATAATGAATAATGTGTCAATATTAGCGTAACCTGAGTCCAGAATGTTTGAGGGGCCGTGAAAAACCCACATTACCAAACCATTGATAACAAGATATAAAACCACTACAAGATACTCGGTTACCGAATTAAAAAATGTCTTTATCTCCTTTTGTAAGAGTGTCCACATATTCCATAAAAATTTAGCCCCAAATTTAGGCGTTTTTTTAGACAACGTAAAATATCAGCAATTATTAGTATCCACTCTTAGTTTTATAGAGAAGATTTTTCATTCAATCATCCATACCAATCTACATTGAGTTAAAAACAGGCTTAATAAAGCAGGAAAAACATGCATAATTTATTTTCTGATATTTTAATAATTAAATCTGTCTATAAATACCTATTTTTGGGGATACCGTCCAAAGCCGGAT
>JAQIDD010000213.1 GCA_027858215.1 Candidatus Delongbacteria bacterium
CTGTACAATATGATTATTGTCATATTTGGCACTTACCACGCATTTTCCATTTAGCGTTTGCGGATGATAACAGAGGACATGCGATTTTACGAAGCTTTGTAAAAACACATGGATAAATCATTAACTGCCTGATAATTATATTCGATCTAAAACACAATAAAAGCAGCATCACCACGACATGTAAATAAGGGTACAAGAGCTTGATGATTTCAGTTTTTTGATAAGCAGAAAACCAGGAAATCAAGGATATTGTGATAACAATCATATTATTATGTAAGCTGTAACAATTATTTAATTGATTATTGTCACAACATCTGTTATTGTTGAACATCAAACCACAAATACCGGTTTCTTTTCCGATGGCTTAAGGGGACTTCTATTAATTGTATTTTTATTGAATTTAAGATGAATCAGATAATAAAGACCAGATTCAATCCAAACAACCGCTGCTGCAACCTGTGGAATATAGCGCATCGTCATAGCCACCATGAAAAAGCACTTTTGGGAAAAAACTTTGAGAGAATACCATTTCTTTCTTGCAAAACCTGAAATTTTGAAAAATTTTTCTATTTTAGATCATTCAAAAAACAACACCATGAAAAAAGTTCTAATTGTTCTTATTACTTGTATAACACTGATCGCAACAAGCTTTGCACAGGATAGCACAGACGTAAAAACCGGGTGGAACATCGGACTGTTACCGGTGGTTTCATACAACTCCGACCTTGGATTTCAGTACGGCGGCCTGACCAATATTTATTATTACGGTGATGGCAAGGTATATCCAAAGTATTATCATTCCATTTATGCCGAAATATCCAGATACACCAAAGGGTCCGGCATTTTTCGTTTGTTCTATGATTCTGAATACCTCATTCCGGGGGTACGACTTACCGCTGACCTGCTGTATATGCCCGAACAAGCTGTGGATTTTTTTGGATTCAACGGCTACAACGCTGTATATAACTCCAATTGGGCAGAACCCAACAGCCCGGATTATGTATCACGTATGTTTTATAAACAGGAACGTAACATCATGCGCTTCAAAATAGATTTCAGAGGACGGCTTTTCCATGATAACCTCAGTTGGGCCCTGGGTTATACATTTCTGAATTTTGATATTTCTACGGTAGATATCAACAAGCTCAATGAAGGAAAAACTGAAGAAGATACGCTGCCGGACGCAAGTTTGCTGTATGATAAATATGTCAACTGGGGCCTCATCGGGGAAAATGAAAAAAATGGCGGCTGGCATCACGCTCTGAAAACCGGCCTGGTTTACGATTCCCGTGACAATGAAGCCTGTCCCATGAGTGGTATCTGGACCGAAGCCGTGTTGTTTAATTCCATCGGGGAAGATTTTAATTTCGGCAAACTGGCCATCACACACAGGCAATATTTCACCATCATTGAAAATGATTTAAGTTTTGCATACCGTCTGGGCTATCAAGGCATTGTCTGGGGAGAGGCACCTTTTTATATGTATCCTTACATGGTTTACAGTTACATGCCCTCATCCACCATTGACGGTCTCGGTGGTGCCAAATCTGTACGTGGCCTCATACGCAACCGCGTAGTTTCCAAATCCGTGGCTTTTGCCAATCTGGAATTCAGATGCAAATTTTGGCGATTTAAGTTTATCAATCAAAACTGGTACATGGCTTTCAGTCCCTTTACCGATATCGGCCGCAGCATTTCACTCGTTGATATTGATAAATCTAACATCCCGGAAGGCATAAACCGTGATAATTATTTTTCGGATGATGAGGATTTTCATTTCACATACGGCGCCGGACTACACGTAGCCATGAATGAAAACTTTGTCATAGCAGCAGACATTGGGATTCCTTTCAAAGCTGCAGATGGACAGATGAGCATTTACATCGGGATGAACTGGCTGTTTTAACCATTAATGTTTGATATGGATGATGTGGGCAGCGGGGGAAATATTGCCTCCAGGAATATAGTCTCTGCCTACGGTCTAAATCTGCCAATGGGGATGCCGGCCTCCGTCAGGCTGCGGGAAATTACTTCAAAGTGCTTCATTAAAATAATTTTTATATATTTACACAAGCGAATCAAACCAATCACCAATGTTAAAACCATTGCAGGATGCCATATTGCAGTTATTTGCTATCCTTGCTGCACAGGGTGATAAAAACACATCTCAACAAGCCAGGCAGTTTATCACCACCATGCTTTCCGAAGTACTACCAAAGCAAAACATGGACAGCGCACTCACTGTGTTTGACAATTACCTGGCGTTATACGCCGGAAAAACCGGAAAAAAAGGACTCAGTGCCAAATCGGTACGTTTTCTGAAAAAAGCCGGAGAAATCAGCAATAAACTCTCCCACGAAGAAAGGCATCTGCTCTGCATTCGCAGCATGGAATTTGTTACTCAATATGCCAGGCATAAATCTGAAAACCTGGATTTTGTCAGGCTGATTGCTGATGTGTTTTTGATTAATGAGCAGGTTTACCGGAACATTCACAATGTGGTATCGGGCAACATCCCTCACAGTCATTCCGTTCAGAATATAAAACTTCCCGGATCATTATCTGTCTTGTTCATATCCGAAAATGAAATATACGTTAAAACAATTCAAGACCATATTTCTGAACAACCCGGCCTCAGTGATAAATTGTATTTCCGGCTTCAATACCAGCAAAGCATTGAATTAGCAGACAATAAGAAATTGCTGTATTCAGACATTCTGAGGGCTTTCATTTCCCGGAAAACGCTTCCTTTTAAGCTGCACATCAAACAACTGAATTACGCAATCAAGAAGAAACACCGGTTTTTTCACGGGCTTAACCTCAGGCTTGAATCTCCCGGATTGTGTGCCGTGGTTGGTCCCAGCGGAGCAGGCAAATCAACACTGCTAAAACTGATTGCCGGCATATTACAACCTAAAAGTGGTAGTATAACTTTTTCACCCTCACCACCGGTAATGGCATTTATCCCACAGGAAGACAGCATCAATCCTGATTTGTCTGTAAGACATCAACTCCTGGCACAAGCCAAAAAACACAGCACCCCCTCTCCCGCTTCTATGGTTGAAGACATACTGCACAAAACAGGATTAACACACAAAGCTGATAGCCTTCCGGGGGTAGCTAATCATTCAATGTTATCAGGGGGTGAACGAAAGCGCCTGAGCATCGGCTGTGGAATCATCACCCAACCAGATATGTTGATATGTGACGAACCCAGCAGCGGATTGTCTTTTGAGGATACAAATAAAATCATACGCTTACTGCGGAACATTGCCAATGAAAACTGCCTAATTATTTGTTCTCTACACCAACCCGATGCTTCTGTCATTGCCTATTTCGACAACATGCTTTACCTTGATGAACAAGGGCATCCGGTATATTTTGGTTCACCTGAACATTTTCCACATTATGTCGAAACCATGTTGCATGAAGCAAGTGAACCACTGACTAAGCAAACAGAGGCATCTCAGCTTGCCAAAGCAGAAGCACGAATCAGCGAACCCCTTCCGGATGAATTTGGCCTGCCCACTCAAAAACGCAAATACCCGCCTGCATTCTGGAATTCCCATTTCAACGCCCTTCACCAAGACACCCCGGATAACACAAACAGCACACCGGCAACAAAAACAAAACGTCCCAAATATGCCACAACAATAGTAACAGAGTTTGCCGCTTTTTTAAACAGAAAAGCTTACGCAACAATAATAATGCTTTATGCTCCGGTTATGGCCCTGATTATTGCTCCTCTCTGCCGGTTTTCCGGCACAGGTGACTACACCCCTTTGCTCAATCCGCATTTTCCTGTATTTTTCATCATTACAGTGGTAATAGCCTTGTTTTCAGGATTAATATTCAGCCTGGGTGAACTCAGCCGCAAACAATCCGAACACAAAAGAGACTGGATTACAGGAAAAAGCAACAAACAGGTAATTTTATCCAAGCTATGTGTGCTTTTACCTGCCGGATTGATTCAGTCGCTCTTATTCAGTCTTATTTCCCTGGCAATACTGGATATTATGTATTTATTTATGCCTGTCGCCATCACCTATTTTCTGCTGTACCTGTTTTCAGCATCCACAGGCTTGATGTTATCTGCTGTTTCAAACGGTAAAATATGGGCTTATCTGTTGGTACCCTTGCTTTTAATACCTCAAATATTGTTCAGCGGTGCTATGATACCCTGGGACAAATTTCCGGAACACAACACAAAAAACAAAGCCCCGGTCATCAGCCGTTTTTTTGCAGCAGCCTGGGCTTATGAGAGCCTGATTACCGATGCATTGGTGCTGCATCCAACATCAAATTATCATAATGAGAAGGCTTATTTTATCAGCTCCTATTTTCTGCAGGATGTATTGCCTTTTTGGGATGCTTATTGCGATACAGCAACTGCATCAGACAAACAATGCATTCCTATGATAAACCAAGTTTTACCGCAGGAAATAAAAAAGCAGGTAAGCTACCAGGATGTAGTAAGCATTCAGGAATGGAATAATAAGCTGCATGCCCTGTTTGAAGCTTCGCTCAGTGAACAAAAACACATTGTAAACAACAGATACCCCCTTCTCTGGCATCAAGTGCAACATGTTGAAGCACCCCCGGTGGAAATCAACCATGGCAAAATGAAACTCAACCTGTATCCCTTGTACAACGCGGGTAATTTACGTTCCTATAAATCAGCAAAACTGAACATCTTAAACAAACCAGTAAGGCATGCTTATGTATCATGGGCAGTGATTTTTCTGATGGGATTTATTCAATATATTTTCTTATTTTCAAAAGCCATACAATGGCCATGGAAAACAAAATCATGAAGTGGATGTTAATCCCGGATAACGATTAAATCACTAAAAATCCATCGCATTTACAATAATTTTATATTGGTTTGCATGAAATTTAAACGGCGTGATTATACTTGAACAAATACAACCATCCATTTTTCCCATGGGCATCAGAATTGATGAACCGGTTACTATGGTAACAGATTTGTTGGTATCGGCTGTGTGTTTTTATGCCTTCTTTTCGCTGTACAAGATTTCCTCACCACTGAAAATCCGGAAATTCCTGATGTTTTATTTCCTAGGTATGGGGATGGCCACCTTTTTCGGTGGTGTCATCGGGCATGGATTTTTGTATGCATTCAGTTTTGCCTGGAAATTACCGGGTTGGATTACCAGCATGCTGGCTGTGATGATTCTTGAACGTGCTGCCATTGATCACGCCTCACATGTAGTCAGCCGTAGTGCTGTAAGATTTTTTAAATGGATGAATATCATCGAGCTGGTAACTTTCATGACCCTGACATTTGTTACCCTGAATTTTAAATTTGTGGAAATCCATTCGGCTTACGGTGTGATGTTTGTTGTGGGAAGCTATTCGTTATTTACGTACTGGAAAACGCGAAGCAAAGCAAGTAAAATTTTTCTATACGGCGTGGGTTTTGCTATTGTTTCTTCCATCATCTACTTAAATCAATGGAACCTGCATACCTGGTTTAATTACCTGGACGCATCCCATACAATCATGGCTGTAGCAGCCTTCATACTATTCCGGGGTGCAAGTGTCATGATACAAGAACAACACAAATTGCAAGGCATCACAACAGCCTAATCTTTTAACGCCTGAATGTTAATAACTCAAAAAACTCGAGCTTCAAATAAAAACAATAGTATGTAATTTTGGTGTAAAACTTGCTTATGAAGTTTATGAGAATTATCCCAATAACTTGCAGTTTCTTGTTGTGCTGTTTAACACTGTCAGCACAAGAAAGCATCACTACCGAAGAGTACCTCAATACATATGCAGAGTTTGCCGTTGATGAAATGAAGCGAACAGGCATTCCTGCATCCATCACCCTGGGGCAGGCCATTCTTGAATCCGGATCAGGAAACAGCAGGCTTGCAGTGAAAGGGAAAAATCACTTTGGTATCAAATGCCATGCTGACTGGAACGGAGCA
The DNA here is from genome assembly GCA_027858215.1 of Candidatus Delongbacteria bacterium. Taxonomy (GTDB): domain Bacteria; phylum Bacteroidota; class Bacteroidia; order Bacteroidales; family ML635J-15; genus JAQIBY01. Next base: position 5,958 of record JAQIDD010000213.1, read on the forward strand.
AAAATTTACGAAGATGACGATGCTGACAATGAATGTTTTCGAAAATATGAATTCATTTATGAATCGTTTAAAGACCATTCTGAATTTTTAATGAAACACAGCAGATACGCCTTTTTATTTGACCTTGACCCTACGGATTATAAGGCATGGGCCAGGGGTCTGAAAAAAGCTGGATACGCTACAAATCCCAAATATGCTGATATATTGATAGGGCTCATAGAAAGGCATAAATTGTACCTGTACGATTCAGAAAGCATTGCAGATACTGACAACACATTTATATTGGCAGACGGAACCGTACACAACTATGTTCAACCCGGATTTACAAACAACTGGGTAATCAATCCATGGGACCGTGAACGGTTAGAAAACAACGGCAGGGAAGTTATCATCGCACGACAGAGGGATAACATGTTAGCACTGGCTCAGGAACTTGGCATGATGCGCTGGCAACTTTACAAATACAACGACATGGATGAAACCGACACCATCACACCGGGACAATTGGTGTATCTTGAACCCAAACGCAACAACGCTGAAAAAGGCATAGAAAAACATGAAGTACAGGAAGGAGAAACGGTTTGGGAAATCAGCCAGAAGTATGGCATCAAAGAAAAGAAACTTCGCAAAAAGAATGGCCTTTCCCAATCTGAGGAACCACAGCCTGGTGATGTGCTGTTACTTAGAGAATCTGCTGATGGTGGTTTTTTAGGATTGTTTTAAAATAGGACACATGGTTCTTTTTAGAAAATTTTATAATTTTCACACGCTTAGAACATTGTTTTATGAGTTGATTTTCCTATCATTGCACGGATGAATCAAGCATCACGGAATAATTCCAGTCAATCCACGTTGCTTAAAGATGGCAACCTGTATATCATTTTTGGCATTACGCTAATGGCGGTGATGGGTGTTGCAAGCATTACTCCGGCCTTCCCCGAGATCATCAACTATTTTGAAATATCCAAAAAGGAAGTGGCTTATCTGATCACTGTTTTTACCCTTCCCGGCATTTTCCTGGCTCCCCTGATGGGTATGCTTGCTGACCGCTTAGGCAGAAAGGCCATCATCATTCCCTCCTTGTTTGTTTTTGCCATTGCCGGATTTGCCTGCAGCTTTGCTGAAAGTTTCAATGCATTGCTGATTTTGCGTTTTTTTCAGGGGGCGGGCATGGCCTCACTGGGCATGTTGAACACAACCATGGTTGGAGATTTGTATTCCGGAAACATACGCAGCACAGCCATGGGGTATGTATCGGGGGTGCTTAGCATTGGGACAGCTACGTATCCCGCCATAGGCGGATTGTTAGCCGACATTGCATGGAACATACCTTTTTATTTACCCCTCCTGGCGATTCCTGTGGGATTTGCCGTTATTTTTGGACTGAAAAATCCGGAACCACACAAAAATCCCGATTTAAAAGATTACCTGCGCAAAACATGGAAATCAATAAATAAAAAACCCGTTTGGGGATTATTTTTGAACACATTGTTGATGTTTATCATGCTGTACGGCGCTTATTTGAGTTTCTTTCCCCTGTTGCTGGAAGCAGACTTCGGGGCTTCTGCGTCAAAAATCGGCATCACCATGTCCGTCATGTCACTGACAACAGCAATTGTATCAACACAAACCGGACGCCTGAAAACATTATTCTCCCACAAACAATTGTTGTTTTTCAGCATTTTTGCTTACCTGGTATCCATGATTGTCATCCCTCTTTCATATCACTGGTGGAGCATAATTCTGGGCATCATTATCTTCGGAATAGGTCATGGGCTGATGATTCCAAATTTTCAGACCATGCTCGTCAGTTATGCCACAATAAATGAACGGGCTGCCTTTATGTCTGTCAATGCTATGGTGTTGCGTATCGGGCAAACTGTGGGACCTCTGCTTATTGGAATATGCTATTCCCTTGGGGATTTAAGGACAAGCTTTTTTGGGGGAGCTGCCATTGCTGTAATCATGTTTTTTGTGCTGATTTTTTTCATCCAGGAGCCCCCAAAATCAGAATGAATCTGTAGCCGATATTAGTAGCGTGTTTCTTTAAAGTACTAAAAAGAGAAAAAATCATTCTGGCACTAAAAGGAGTCCATACAGCTTATGATTCATCATAGGAGGAGATTTTTTCTATGGCTTTGCCGGTATTCATATTAGTCCTTTGGTCAAGGGGTATGTGATTGACAAATCAGGATTTCTGAGATTCGTGTTTACGGCTTATTCTGTTTCTTCTTCCTCTTCAATTTCTTTCTCACACGCAAACAGCACTTTCCTCAATTTGGCAGCATCATCAGCTATTTGCGGCCGTATCTGCTTCAATGCACCATACGCTGCTTCCAACTGTGCTTTATTATAGGCATCGGCAAAAGAATATCCGTAATACAATCCCACAACAGCGCTGCCTTTGTCTCTTCCTTTGTATTTTGCCAGCAATCTCCCCTGCAAATCAACAATACGTAATTCAACCTCTACGATACGGGACACTACCTGAAAAGGCATCCCCAGCACATTAAAAAAGTACAAGGTCATTCCTGACGCTATTAAAAAACCAAGGCCGTCTTTTTGTTCCAATATCCTGCTGCTGTAAAACACACTGCCAAATTTCTCACCATAAGGATTCATGATGTTGCTTTCCATTTCCTCCATAAACAACCTGAATTCACTTTCCCCAACAAATTCAGCTGTATATTCATTGCCTGCATACAATTGCAATGCCGGCAATGTTGGCTCAATGGGTGATGGCGGGTCCTGCATTACCATGGGACTCCATGAACGGCATCCAACCAGCAAAACCACCGAAAATGCAACTATTAATTTTTTCATAGCGTAAAATGTAGGTTCAAAAAAACACGTTTCACATCCGGCATCCCTCAAACACAGCACGTTCATTACAAAAGTGACCCAGGGAGGAATCGAACCCCCAGCCTTCAGAACCGGAATCTGACGTTCTATCCAATTGAACTACTGGGCCAATAATTTTTACAAAAATACAAATTTATATTGTAATGAAAATTTTATATTTTTATGCTTCGGTTTTGTTAGTTGAAAGATGTTAACCAAAACTGAAGAAACAGACTGTGTGAAGTGTTTATGAAAAAAAATATTCTATTATACGTTGCTGTAATACTGGGCATAGTACTTTCGCCGGAAGCCTCAAGTGCTCAAATTAAGGCAAATCCCGATTATGACCTGATATTGGCAGCAGATGCCGGGAGCATGAAACACGTTCGTGTTGCCGTGCTTGAAGGTGCTAACATCAATGCCAGGACAGAAGATGGTATTACCCCCCTGATGTATGCTGCTCAAAATGGATACCTGGACATTGTTGAATTTCTGGTGGACCTGGGGGCAGATGTAAATGCAATACCTTACATTTCAAACCGGACAGCGCTTATGTCTGCCGTTGAAAATGGTTACGTTGCAACCGCTGAATTTCTTATCCGGCAAGGGGCTGGTTTTACCATACGGGATTACCGTAACCGACATCTTATGCACAAAGGGGCTTTGTGCGGTTTCTGGGAAATGTGTGATATGCTTCTGTATTACGACCTGCCTGTTGACCCGGTTGATATAGACAAAAGAACCCCACTGATGTTGGCTGCATTCGACGGATACGATTCAACCGTCAACATCCTCATTGAAAACCACACTTTGGTTAATCACACCGATACCAATGGCAACACTGCTTTGCACATGGCTGCACAAAACGGGCATGCAGATGTTATTGACACACTTCTCAGCGGTGGAGCAAACCCCGGCATAAAAAACAAGAATGGATATACCGCATTGGACATCGCAACAATGTACGGCGAACTTGAATGCAGCAAGTTACTGCTTGAAAATGGTGCCACCATCAACGACTCCATTACACCATCATTCAATCAACTGACACTTGCAAAAAAATCCGGCAACCGGAAACTTGTCAGGATGCTAAAAAAACAAGGCGCTCAACCCAACTACAGACCTTATATTAATTCTGTTGGCATTGGATTATCCATGCTGATCAATCCCCAAAATTCATTTATCACCACCATACTCAGTTTACATGAGGACAAATACAATTTTAATTTTGAATTGTTCATCGGGGCAAGAACCAGGCATAAACAGGTGCCACTACCCATTACGAGCTCTGAAATATACATGCTAAACGAATCGAGAATCATTGCAGGCGCAGGCATTACTAAAGATTTTGATCTGTTCAAACCCATATCCGGATGGAAATATGGCATCAACCTTGGAGTCCAGCAAATTTTTACTTCTGCCGATTATACAGGATACAGACCAAATCCGGCTGATGAATTTACAACAGCATACAAAACAGGATTGTTTGCAAAATATGATTTCTTTAAAATCACTGCCGGATATGAATACCTTGATTTGCCTATCCGTGAATACAATCCTAACCATTTTATGATAAACATGCATTTTTTTCTGCGTTTCAGAAAAGACATTTATGAAAACATCCTGATATAAAGACAATGAAAAAACACCTGTACATAATCACTGTATTTGCTCTGCTTGTGTTACTGCTTACAGGTTGTGAAACCTATGATAACGATGTGGATTATGAAAACATTGATTGTGAGGAGGATTGTGTCGTGGAAAAACCCCAATACAGTTACCTCAGGATAGATTTTAGTGAGGACATAAACGATACAGTATGGTTTGAAATTTTTCGTGGGTATGTTGACAATTCTGAGCTATACCTGACAGGATGGGCAACTGAAACACCCTTATTTTTGTACCAGATGCCTGTTGATAATTTTTACGCAGTAAAAGCAACCTATTGGCAGGATTCTACATCTATAATTGTAGTTGATGCTGATGAATTAAAAACACATTTCATTAAAAATTACTGTGATGAAGATTGTTACATCATCACAGGTGGTGATTTTAAGGTAGAACTGGATGACTGGTAAAAACAAACATAAAACAGGTTGCATACAAATTTATACTGGCAATGGCAAGGGAAAAACCACTGCAGCACTTGGCTTGGCAGTGAGGGCTGCCGGACATGGAATGAAAACCTGTATCATCCAGTTTATGAAAGGAAAAAACAATAAATACGGCGAACATCAAAGTTTATCAAAACTGGATGAAATTGATTTTTTTCTCATTGGCACCAATGATTGCATCAGAAAAGAAGACGTAGGCCAGAAACACATTAAGGCAGCCAATAAAGGCCTCAAATTAACCCGCTACGTTATGAAAAACAAGAAATACGATGTGTTAATCCTGGATGAAATCATTGTCGCTGTATGGTTCGGCATTGTGGATAAAAACGCGGTTTTGGATATCATTAACAGCAAACCGGATGCCATGGAACTTGTGCTTACCGGGCGGTATGCAGCCGCAGAATTGCTCAATAAGGCCGATTTGGTAACTGAAATGAACATAATTAAACATCCGTATGAGCATGGGTTGAAAGCCCGTATAGGCATTGAATATTAATAACTTTTTAACAACATAACGAATTAGAAAAAATTGTATATTTGAGTAAACGAAAAAATGAATATTAACAAAAAAATAATAAGCACTATGACTATGAAACGTATTTTTATTTTCTTGATTTCTATTCTTGTTGCTGGCATTACTTTTGGCCAGACGAGTATCAATCTGCAGGAAGTTGAAACGCAACTTAAAATCAAATCATCAACATCCACCAACCTGCAGGTGGAAAACAAGATCAAAAACATCAAATTTGGTGACCTTAGTACAGAAGCGGGCAATTTTTCAGAGCTTACACTTGAAAATTACAATAAGAATCTTTCAGGTACGCCAGGAACCCCTTCCCTGCCTGTACATACACGACTGATTGAAGTTCCCCATGGTGCTGAAATTGTTGTCACTGTCACAGACTTTGATGAAACCATTTATGATTTAAACAATTACGGGCTCAATAAAATTGCACCTTTACAGCCTTCTTATTCAAAAAGTGCTGATCCGGAATCTATTGTGTTCCATTACGATCAGGAACTTTATAATTCTGATACCTGGATAGAACCCGAAATTGCCACAGCAAGCATAAACGGTGTAATGCGTGGTGTTAACATCGGACAAATTACAATTAATCCATTCAGGTATAACCCGGGAACTAATCAACTGTCCGTATTGAACAACATCAAAATTGACATCAGTTTTGAAGGCGGAGACCTGGTGCAGACCAACAATCAGAAAGAAAAATATTATTCATCGCAGTTTTCACCGGCTTACAGCATGTTACTCAACTATGAGGCACCCGCAAGCAAAGACTCTTTTACTGAGTATCCCATCAAATATGTTATTGTAGCAGACAGACAATTTGAAACCACCCTTCAACCATTCATTGAGTGGAAAACAAAATCAGGTTACAATGTCATTGAAGCATATACAGATGTTATTGGAACAACAACCACCGCTATTCAAAATCACCTCCAGGGATTGTATGATGCCGGAACTGCTTCAGACCCTGCCCCCACCTACGTACTTATCATAGGTGACCATGATGGCAGCTACAATGTTCCTGCTTTTAATGGTGAAACAGATTCTCACATTACAGACTTATATTATGGATGTTACGATGGTACCAGCGATAACATTCCGGATTTATACCTGGGAAGGATATCTGCTAACAGTACAACAGAATTGCAGGCTGCCCTTGATAAAATCCTACCTTACGAAAAATACACCATCCCTGATGGCAGTTACCTGAATAAATGCATGCTTATTGCAGGTGTAGATCCCACTTATGCTCCCACCCACGGAGATGGAACCATCAACTACGGCATTCGTGAATATTTCAATGCAGCACACGGCTTTACAGATATCTTTGCATACTATTATTCTTACACTCAGGGGGATTATCATGTAATGAGTTCCAACAACAGCAGTGCCTCTGGTGATATCATTAGTAAAATTTCCAGTGGATTGGGATTTGCCAATTATACAGCGCATTGCACTCACGATGGCTGGGGAGACCCCAGCGTCACCAGAAGTGATATTTCAACATTTAACAATCTGGATGAATACCCTTTTATGATTGGCAATTGTTGCCTATCCTTCCAGTTTGATCAAAGCGATGCTTTCGGGGAGATGCTACTTTATGCACAAAATGAAGGCGCTATCAATTATATCGGCACAGCTAACAACTCATATTGGGACGAAGATGTTTATTGGGATATTGGAGTCACCAGCCTGGGCATCACCCAAGCCAATGTCCCCAACCACGATTACAGCAATACAGGACAAGGTGTATACGATGGTATGTGGCATGAAAACGGCGAAAGTTTTGACCAATGGTTCTTCACCGGAGGCCAGATGGTTTATTGTGGAAACATGCAGGTAGAATCAAGCTCTTCACCCAGGAAACAATACTACTGGGAAATTTACCACAATTCAGGTGATCCGTCATTGATGCCTTACTTGACAGAACCTGAAGCACTTACTGTAAGCTATACGGATCCCGCCATCGGTGCTACCTCCCTTACAGTCAATACTGAATCATATACCTACGTGGCCATTTCGCAAAACGGCGTGTTACTGGATGCAAAATGGAGTGGATCAGGAACAAGTGTAAACCTTAGTTTTAGTGCACTTACAGGCGATCCGGCAAGCATCGTGGCTACAAAGCAGGATAAAATTCCTCACATTTATGATTTTACACCCATTTCTACGTATCCTCCGGTAGCTGATTTTAGCGGAACACCTACCACAATACTCGAAGGCGAATCCGTTTCCTTTACTGATTTGTCTGATTATGCTGCTGAATGGAACTGGGATTTTGGCGATGGTGGTACTTCCACAGAAGAAAATCCTGTTTATACCTATACTTCAGCAGGCACATATACAGTGTCGCTTACTGTTACTAATCCCCAGGACACAGATACCGAAACCAAAACAAATTACATAACCGTCAATGAAAATACCAACTCGCCAACTGCAGATTTTGAAGCTGATGTGACCAATGTTGATGTAGGTGGAACGGTAAACTTTACTGACCTTTCCGCCAACAATCCATCCACCTGGAACTGGACTTTCAACGGTGGCGATCCGGGAGCAAGTACGGCTGAAAATCCATCCGTAACTTACGATGTCCCCGGCACTTACACAGTAGAACTCACCGCTACCAACAGTTACGGAAGTGATACCGAAACCAAAGTTGACTACATTACTGTCACAGCCGCTGGCTTTTCCATGG
>JAQIDD010000222.1 GCA_027858215.1 Candidatus Delongbacteria bacterium
CTCACGGTGATGGAAGCACAAAAATTCTGGCCTGTGTATAATGAATACCAGGATGAAATGGAAAAAAACATAATGGCGCAACGCAATATCATGGATAAACTGGACCCGGAAAATTCAGACTTATCCGATAAGGCATTGGAGAATAAAATTGACGAACTCATTCAACTGGAAGTTGATAAAGCCAATATCCAGAAATCATTCCATCAAAAATTTAAAAAGGTACTTCCCATTAAAAAAGTGGCATTGTTTTATCAGTATGATAAGGAATTTAAAAGGTACCTGCTGAGAAAATTCCGCAATTTCAAAGGAGACAAACATGGCAGCGGCCCTGGGGCTCCACCCCCATGTGATGTTCACACATTCTGATCATTCACAACTTCGGTTGGCGGTATAATTCCTCCATTTATTAATAAGTTGTTGCATCGCTTTTCCGGGTTCTGCTTCAAAAAACATTCTTTCTCCTGTTTCAGGATGATCAAATCCCAGAGTACGGGCATGCAATACTTGCCCGGGAAGCAAATCAAAGCAGTTTTTGACAAACTGTTTATATTTAGTAAAAACAGTACCCCTCAACACCTTATCACCACCATATTCAAAATCATTAAACAAGGGATGTTTTATGTGTTTAAAGTGGACCCGTATCTGATGGGTTCTGCCTGTTTCCAACCGGCATTCCAAAAGACTGACATAACCGAGGTCTTCAATCACCCTGTAGTGTGTTACAGCAGGTTTTCCATAATCACCTTCCGGAAACACATGCATAACTTTACGGTTTTTCAGGCTACGGCCAATATGTCCTGTAATCGTCCCTTCGGCTGGTGATGGCAAGCCCCATACAAGAGCATGATAAATCCTGCTGGATGTTTTGTCGTAAAACTGTTTGGATAAATACTGCAAAGCCTGGTCAGTTTTAGCTACCACCAGCAAACCACTGGTGTTTTTATCAATCCTGTGCACAAGCCCCGGACGTGCTTCTCCGGATTGAAACATCGGCAAGTCTTTGAATCTGTACATCAAAGCATTCATCAGGGTGCCTGTATAATTTCCATAACCCGGATGGACAACCATTCCAACAGGCTTGTTTATAACAATTAAACTGTCATCCTCATATACCACATCCAGTGGAATATCTTCCGGAATCAATTCAATTTCACGGCGTGGATAATCTAGGCGTATGCTTATCACATCGCCAGGTTTTACTTTATAATTGGATTTTTGGGGCTCATCATTCACAAAAATATTCCCGGCATCTGCAGCGGATTGAATTTTACTGCGGGAGGTGTTCTCCATCTTGTCAACAAGAAATTTATCCAAACGTATAATTTTTAATCCCGGAGATGCTTTAAACTGATAGTGTTCAAATAAATCGCTGGCTTCAGAGATATGATCATTCGTATCATGATGTTCTGTCATGCGGAAAGTATATTAACGACTTTTAATCAGTTTTTGTCGTGAAATTAATTGGTTGTTCTGAAAAAACAGAACCATATAAAACCCCCGGGGCAATGTTGACACATCAATTTGCATTTGCCTGCCAGCCTTTAAAAGCTTTCGTCCATCGGATGATATAATCTCATACGTATCATATTCAATTTCTCCTTTTACATAAACAACGGTGGTAGCAGGGTTTGGATACAATTGAACAGGTTTTAAATCCGGTTTTTCTTTATCCGGTACAAGGTTTACCTGCACATCATGTTCACTGAATACCGGCCTTATCATTAAAGCTCCTTTGTAACTCGATGACTGCCAGCTTCCGAACATATTAATATGCAGATTTTCACTGGCATCCCTGTTCATATCGAATCCAACATTCAACATATCATCTGTGGTTTTTATCCATCCGATATGAAAGGTATCTGCAATATAAACCGGGGTATCAAGCGCATAATAATTATAGGTGTATAAGCTATCTATATGCTCAGGCCTTACTCCCACTTGTTTACGCAAAGTATCACCGGGGATCCCTCCGTTATTATCCCATACGGTAAGGTAAAAATATTTCTGGTTTTCATCGTTCAATACCTTATTGAAATAGATATATACGCCGCGCAACGTATCTCCCTGGTATGGAGCAAACCGGTACGCAAGGGCAGCAGAATGCGTACCAACTCCGCCTATGCCGTAACCAACTTCCGGCAATCCGTCATCATAAGCATAATAATTTTCAAATTTTTGTTGATAATATATAGTGTCATTCCAGCGAAACATCTGCCTGTCAGAAACGGTATCGGTTTTTAAGACCCCTTTCACTTCAAACCAGGTTGAATCTTCCATATCAGACTCATAGACATAATCAAACGGTTTGGTATAGCTTATAAATTGCTCTGCATAAATATTTTCATTGTCATTGGTGACAGAATAGGGAGCCCCGTTACCCCAGAGGTCAGAAATATAAAACTGCCGGTCAACCTGTATTTCTGTTTCCCCGTTGTTACGGTATTGGAAAGTAATTGAATCCCGCATTAAGATTGAATCCCGGGGAACAAAATGCTTCCAGGGTATGTGTTCATAATCTTCCAATAAAGAAGTGAAATTATGCGTAAAAGCCACATCTTCTATCAGGGTATCATTCATAGAACGCTCCGTATCCAGCCAGATGTAATCCAGGTTCCAGATATCGTTATTGGAGTTAAACGACGGTTCGGGAGAATTGGCTACCGTTGAACCGTAATTGAAAAACCTGAATTTAAACCCCTTTTTTAAAAACACCGCATCTGTAATGGGGATTAGCAAATAGTGAAATGTTGAATATGTTTCTCATCCGCGAAACGACCATATATTTACCCAGGTTGTATCCGGCGTAGTGAACTCCAGTACCAGTGAGTCTTTTTCTTCCGGCACTTTCGACCTCCCGCCCGCCTGATAGGCAAAGCTCAGGTATATCGAATCCACAGGATCATAACTCAGGTCAATAGGTAAAGACGTAAGATAATCCGACGGTTCTCCTCCGGAAGATAAAGCCCGTATATTTCCAATCGAATCCGCAATATCCAGACTGGCCACGCCGTAGGACATCGGATTCAGAGCCCACTGGTTATTGATGAAAGCATCTTTATTCAACCACTTATCCGCATCAGGAAATACAGACATGACCGCAAAATCATCGAAGAAAGGCAACTCAAGTGTATCCGTGCTTTTCATGTGCGTTTGTAAACATTCAGGATGTTTTTTGATGTGCTCTTTCACCGCAGGATTAACATCAAGACCAACAAGCTTTTCCTGTCCATAACATGCAGTTACGATCACAAACAAAATGATAACACTATAGATTATTTTCTTCATCATCCTCCCACATATTTTATAATGAATCAGCATTCACCGAATCCGGCCGTATTGAATCCAGCAATACAGAATCCGGAACGTATTCAGGTATCTTCATGCTATCGGTACTTAACCATACATCCACAAAGGTTCCCAGATTCACATGATTTATTGTATCAAACGGAGGATACTGTTTAAATATTTTAGCCGATAGTGAATCTTTTTCAGAATTCATGGTTTCATCATACAACACAGCTCCCACATTCAAAAACCTATCATTTAATACTGTCGTTGCAGCATCAAGGGTCAATCCTTCAACATTGGGGACGTAGGTTTTATCATCGCTCAATCCCTGTCCAAGCACCAAGTCAACAGTATCTCCCTTTAACACCTCTATACCAGGTTTTACAATCTCTCCATTTATTTTCATCCGCAATACCACATTTTTTCCAATATCAGGTATATATTCAAGCCTCCCCGGTTGTAAACCATAGGCCTCAAGTATGGATCTGGCCTGTCTGAACGAAATATCATAAATATCAGGAAGTGGTACAGTTTCGGGTTGTTCTGAATTATTAATGAGGTATATACGTCTTCTGGATTTCACCTGTGATCCCGCACGAGGAATTTGTTCTGCAATAGCTCCCAATTCAACTTTATCAGAATATATTGAATCCATGATTTCATAACGCAGGCCTTGTTGATCACAAATATCTTTCACTTCCGCTTCGTGCAAGCCTACAAGATCCGGAACAGTTAACGCTTCACCATGATCTGTATAAACACGTAAAAACAACCATACCCCGGCAAACAACACTATCACTATTAGTAAAGCCATTAAAAAATTATACAGAAACAACTTACTGCTAATAAATCTGAAAAACTTTTTCATTTATATACATTATATATATGGTGTAAAAATATTAAAATCTCCGTAGTTAACAATAAAATATTTTGGGTTTAAACTTTCCATATTGTTCATACAATATTTTTGAGATGTAGCATCTTTTCATTACATTTGGTTTGAAATTTTCAACAGAATAATAGTAATCTAAAATGCAGTTAGAATTATGAGTAAAAAAATAGCATTGATCCTTGCTGGAAGCGGTGTATCTGATGGTTCTGAAATTCACGAAACCACCATGGCTATGTATGCTTTGGCTAAAAATGAAATTGATTACATGTGTTTTGCGCCTGACATTAAACAGGCTCATGTTATCAATCACATCACTGGTGAAGAAATGAACGACACCCGCAATGTGCTTATTGATTCTGCCCGCCTGGCGCGTGGGAACATAAAAGACATCAGGGAATTGGATGTTAATGATTATGATGGCTTATTTATACCTGGTGGTTTCGGTGCAGCTAAAAACCTATCGGATTTTGCTTTTAATGGCGATAAAATGAATGTCCAAGTCGATGTGGGCAAAGCAATCAAAGCTTTTCATAAAGC
>JAQIDD010000318.1 GCA_027858215.1 Candidatus Delongbacteria bacterium
CTGTATTTTATGCTTGCATTCAGGGCATCTTTAATCATTGGCATTGACGGATTTGCGAGAATGCTCCTATTCCCCAGTGCCCGGGGACCAAACTCCATACGACCCTGAAACCAGGCAATGATTTTGTTTTCAGTTAACAATTCTGCGGCTGATTTTGCCGGATCTCGAAGCTTTGAATATTTTACCTTGATATGATTTAGTGCCTTCTCAATTTCTTCATCTGAATAAGACATGCCCAACATAGCAGAATGTATTGGTTTAACAGGTATTCCCTTTATAACAGAAGCAAACATGGCAGCCCCGGCAGAAATACCTGCATCACTCGATGCAGGTTGCACATAAATATCATCTATAAAATCAAGGTTCATCAGCTTTTGGTTAAGCAAACAGTTCTGTGCAACTCCGCCGGCAAGACAAAGTTTCCTGATACCTGTACTTTCATAAAAATCCCTGATCATGGGAATAACAATGTTTTCCAGTTGCCTCTGTCCGGCAGCGGCAATGTCTTTATGTTTTTGTTCAATGGTTTCTCCGGGAAGCCGTCTCCTGCCAAGAAAATCAGTTAATTTTCTGCTGTATATCATTTCCTGCTTTGTCGGTTGTGGAGCACCGGGCTTCATGGTCTTAATACAGGTTTCATCAAGATAAAAATTATTGTTATTGTAATTAATTATCTGACTAAGGTCATACTTATCAGGATCTCCGTAAGCGGACAATCCCATTAATTTGTATTCATCACTGTCACGCCTGAACCCACAAATCTGTGTTATCATTGTGTAAAAAATGCCCAGACTGTGAGGCCGTGTGTATCTTTTTTTCACAATCAAATCATTTCCCTTCCCCACAGACAGTTGTGTTGATATCCCGTCACCTGAAGCATCCATTGTCAAAATCATAGCTTCTGAAAATCCCGAGCCGTAATAAGCACTTGCAGCATGTGCATCATGATGGTGGACAAATACCAATTCTGGGCAATGTCCGAAATTATCGTTGAGATACCCTGAAAGCACCGTTTTAAAAGCATCACCCCATGTACTTCCATGAGAAGCAACAATGTCAATATCTTTCATGCTTATACTTTCAAAATCCAGGCATTGTCGGATTGCTCTCTCAGGCAACTGTCCTGGCGAAAATTTTATACGGTTTAAGCGTTCTTCTTCAACGGCAAAAATGACTTTTCCGTCCTTTATCAGACAGGCTGCAACATCTTGATAACCCAATCTTACGCCCCCATTGATTCCTAATATGTACATAAGTGCCGCATGTTTTATTTTCCGATATTAAAATACTTGTCATAAGTAACCCTGGGTATCATGTGCATTGCTGACATCCATTTTATCGGGTATTTCAATATTTTGATGTATGGGTAAATGGTGTTGTAATCATGAAATGTTTTTGGCGGAAGTTGCATGTACTCATCAAATTCTTTTCTACTCAACCCCAATCGTTTAATACACAACTCAATTACTTTCGGATCTTCTATTGAAGATACCCCATGAGCCCTTTCTATCGCTTTATTTCTGTCCATTTGGCCGGACCTCACCAATGCAGAATCACTGTTCATATTCATATCAATATTGAATTTCACCCTGTGAACATATTTTATCAGGCTGTGATACAGGTCATCATAATAATGTGCTCCCGGATACACCCAATCCAATTCTTTTTTAATTATATCCTCGCCCTCCTTACGGATATAATCGTAGTAATACATTGGTGTGATTGTTCTTATACCTTTAATGACAGAATAAAAGAACAGTTCTTTCATCCCAAAATTAAACCCTGGATCAGATGGTTTCCATTTGCGTAGTGGTGTTTATCCAAATTTTCCATTCACATCTTTTAAGTATTTCCCATCAAAAAATGTCCATGAAATTGGTTTTACTCCTTCAGTCCTAAATGATTGCCCTATCAGTAAATATTTCACATTTTCTTTACAGGCTACACCATACAAAGAAGCAGCAATACCAATATCCGTTCCCATATTAAGGTCAGGTGTTGACGCTTTAAGAAAATCAATTTTCAACTCCATCGCTTCTTGCCAGTCGCTTCTAATGGTCACCAGATCAACATCAAGTGTGTTGGTTGCCTTTTTCATGTTTTCAACAGCCACAGGGTTATCAAATCCATCATCAAAATGAACGGCAAGTGGTTTTAATTTCCACTTTTTCACAGCAAGCCACAATAAATAAGTACTGTCTCTCCCTCCGCTTATACCGATAATACAATCATATTTACTTTTTTTGCTGCTTGTTTTCATTTTTCTTACAAAATCCATAATAATTTCATTACCCTCACTCCCATTTGGGAATATTTTCTCCATTTTATCATGCATTTTGCAGAAATCACACTCCCCGTTTTTGTCAAACTCTATACCTGGTACGGTACTGTCCTGCACGCAGCGAGTACACCGGCAGTATTTCTTATTTACAGGTATTCCGTTTACGATTATTTTATCCATCTCTTCAAAAAAGTTGTTAAAAATCAGCATAAAGATAGGGTTTTTGAAACAATTTATTGGCATACTACATGTCAAAGCCCACCATTTTTACGATGGAACACAACTCTGAATTACTTGTTATAAAATATTATCTTTGTGATGATGCAGTACCTGCTGCAAACACTGATTACAAACATGAATAAAAAGAAAAACATCCTGTTGCTTAATCCCCCTTCAAAAAAAAGGGTATTGAGGGATTCCTTTTGTGGGCAGGAATCAAAAGGACATTATTATTGGCCTGTACTGGATTTTGTTGCTATGAGTGGCACATTGGCAAAATCTTATCACATTGATTTTCTAGACTGTATTGCGGATAACTTAAATCAGGATCAATGTTTTTCCCTCGTAAAATCAAAACCCTATTATGCCATTATAGCAGCCACTGCTTCTATGACATGGGATTCGGATAAAATATTTTTTTCTCAGTTGGAAGGAATTTTCAACGGAAAATTGTTTGTGAGCGGCGAATTTGCTTTACATCGTGCAGA
>JAQIDD010000387.1 GCA_027858215.1 Candidatus Delongbacteria bacterium
TCCACAAAAGATGGAATGGAAGGCATGCGGATGGGGGCATTTGATTTCCTTATGAAACCATTGGACATCGATGACCTCCTGAAAAAAATAAAACTGGCATTAAGCGAATCATCAAAAGGCTGATATAAATGGAAAATCCAAATGATAAACCAGCATTTTTAGGAAGAATAACCGCCTCTGTAACCCATGATATTCAAAACGTGCTGGCCATTATCAAAGAAACATCCGGGCTCATGGAAGACTTTTTTCTCATGCAAAAGTCCGGGGGCTTGGAAGATATTGAGGAGCGGCTTGACAAATGCATTAAAACCATAAAAAAACAAGCCTATCGTGGTGTCAACCTCACATCCGGACTTAATGGATTTGCCCACACAGCTGACAGCAGCCAGGCTGCAATTAATATTTTTGAAACCCTTAAAAGAATGATTTACATTGCGGAAAGACTCTTTAAACAAAAAGGCGTTGATGTCTCCATACTTGAGTGCGAAAACCACTGTTCGATTATTACAGATCCGGTTTTTTTCCAGTTGATAGCATTCTCGTGTATTGAATGTTTTATAGATAATTTTGAAACAAAAGCACCCATTACACTGGAGATTCAGTCTTCAGATAATCGGATGGCCATAAAGTTTTTATATAATGATAATATGCTCACATATGAAGACTATAACCAAAAAATTGCCCAGAGCCCTCAATGGAAAAAAATCATTAACTTATGCGAACAGATCCGGATGACAGCAGAAATAGCAGCGGAGTATCCTGCCATTCTTATTTTTTTCAAATAAATTCACCCGCTTTTCCTATATTTATGTTTCAAAAGGTCTCATAAGGTCTCTTCTTTGATGTTTTGTTTTGTTTCATTTAGATTCGCATTGATTTAATCCTTTTTATAACATGCTGTGTTTATGTATATTTTACTATTGGCATAAGTATTGCTATATATTATAACCAAAGAAAAACAGAAACCATAATACAATTGGAGGTGAATATGTCTATTTTAACCATAACAAGCGGATTGTATTCAAATGCGGGAGAGGTAGCGAGCAGGCTGTCTGAAAAATTAAACAGCAAAATCCTAACCGATGCCGATATACTTGAAAAAACTCATCAAGACAATGATATCAATCTATCGACGCTTCAAAAAGTTGTTGAAAGCAAACCCCTTGCATTTAATGACTTCAGCCATGAAAAAGAAAAGTGCCTGGCATCCATCATAAAATCAATTTCCGATTATGCTTGTTCCGGCGATTGCATTTTCCATGGAATTCTCGGTCACCTTATCCCCAGTGAAATCTCTCATGCGATGAGGGTATTGATTATTACAGATAAAAAGACCCGCACCCAGAATGGTATTACATTACATGGTCTTTCTGAAAAAGAGGCATTAAAAAACATGGATCACTCTGACAAAGTTGCCGCTCTATGGACAAATGGCCTGTTTCACAAAAAAGCCTGGGATGAATCGCTTTACGATATTGTTATCCCGACGGATAAACTGGATGCAGAAGCATCAGTAAGCCTGATTTTAAAACATAGTGAAAAGCTCGTATCCGGCAAAGAAGATCTGATCAAAAAAGAAATCTTAGATTTCAAACTTATTTCAGAGGTTGACCTGGTATTGAGTGAAATCGGACAGGGTTTACTGACCAAAATTGATGGGGGCAATGTGATCGTTACCATCGACAAAAAGGTAATGATGCTGGCAAGGCTTCAGCAAAAGATTGTGACTGCCGTGCAAAAAATCCCCGGAGTCAAATCCGTGGAAACAAAAATCGGAAAAAACTATTACAAAGGAAATATTATCCGCAATTATGAATTTGAAACCCCTTTAAGAATTCTGCTGGTGGATGATGAGAAAGAATTTGTCGAGACATTGTCTGAACGTCTTAAAATGCGCCAGTTCACAAGTGAAATAGCCTACAATGGTCAGGAAGCACTGGATTTTACGGATCAGGAAGACACAGAAGTAATGGTTCTGCATTTAAAAATGCCCGGCATTGACGGGTTTGAAGTTTTGAAAAAAATCAAACAGACAAAACCAGATATTGAAGTAATTATTTTAACCGGCCATGGGACTGAAAAAGACAGACAAACCTGCATGGATATGGGTGCATTCGCATATCTGCAGAAACCGGCTGATATCGATATCATTACCGATACCATGAAAAGAGCGTATGAAAAAATTGCATCCAGACGAAATCAAACCGCTCATTAGGTGATGAGGGTTTTTAAGGACTTTTCTCAAAATAAAACAGGAGAATAAAATGAAAACAAAAGTATTGTTAGTAGATGACGAAGAAGAATTTATCGAAACCTTAGCCCAGCGGCTGGAGTTGAGAGATCTTTCCGTCACCACCGTATATTCAGGAGAAAGCGCCATTGCCATGGCTGAAAAAATCGATTTCGACGTCATCATCCTTGATATTATGATGCCTGAAATTACTGGAATTGATGCCTTGAAAGAGATAAAAAAAATCAAACCCCTTACCCCGGTACTTTTACTGACCGGCGAAGCCACAGTGGAAAATGCCATTCAGGGTATGAAACTGGGTGCATTCGACTTTCTTATGAAACCAACAGACACTGAACTTCTTATTGAAAAAATTGCCCAGGCCAATACCTTAAAACAACAGCATGATGACCGGATCCGCCAGGCAGAAATTGAAAACATATTAAAAACCCGTGGGTGGTGATTTGAGGAGACTATTGTAACATGACTACACAAGCGACAACCCTGCAGGATAAAACTATTGACTGGAAACGTATTTTTTTTCTTTTAACCGGCCTTGTACTCTTTTTTGTTGTCAATTTTTCCCCGGCATGGCCCGATGCCATTGATCCCACAGGAAAACATTTTATATTAAGCAAAGAAGCCAAGGGAGCTCTGGCGGTATTTCTCCTTGGCGGTACCTGGTGGGTATTTGAAGTTGTGCCCATTGGTATCACAAGTCTGACCATCGGTGTTTTACAGGTTCTTTTCTTGATCCGGACTGCAAACGCAGCTTTTAAGGATTTTATGACACCCTCAGTGCTGTTTATTTTTGCATCCCTGGTCATTGGTATGGTTTTTACAAAAACAGGCATTACA
>JAQIDD010000008.1 GCA_027858215.1 Candidatus Delongbacteria bacterium
AAACCAAAAAGACCCCGAAAAAACAAACCCAACCCAACCCAACAAACAACCCACACCAAAAACCCATTACCTATCACCTATCACTTAAAACCTTATTTATGAAATGATATGGAAACAAAAGAGCTGTTAAAAAAAGTACGAACCATTGAAATCAAAACCCGGGGCTTGTCGCGTCAGATATTTGCCGGGGAGTACCATTCTGCTTTCAAGGGAAAAGGAATGGCTTTTAGTGAAGTACGTGAATACCAGGTAGGTGACCCCATCAAAAACATTGACTGGCATGTGACAGCTCGCTTTAATCATCCCTATATTAAAATTTTTGAAGAAGAAAGGGAACTCACTGTTATGTTGCTGGTAGATGTAAGCTCATCACAAGAATTCGGAACGCGGGAAAGGCTTAAAAATGAACTTGTCGCAGAAGTCTCAGCCGTGTTGTCTTTCTCCGCAATCCACAACAACGATAAAATCGGGGTGATTTTCTTTTCAGATAAGGTTGAAAAATTTATCCCTCCAAAAAAAGGCAAAAAACACATTCTCAGGATCATCAGGGAAATGATTGATTTTCAACCGGAAAGCAAGGGTACTAACATTGCAGAAGCCTTAAGGTACCTTACCAACGCCATAAAAAAACGTTGCACGGCTTTTGTTATTTCCGATTTTATTGATGACAATCCTTATCTTGATGCCATGCGCATTGCCGGAAATAAACACGATGTGGTGGCTTTGCGTGTATTTGACGAGCGTGATGTCGAACTGCCAAACGTAGGTATGGTAAAAATGAAAGACCCTGAAAGCAACAATACCTTGCTCGTTGATACATCAGAAAAAAAAACCAGGGCATTGTACAGGCAACATTATAATGCATTCAGGCAAAAATCCATAGAACATTTCAGGAAATCAGGGGTGGATTTTGCAGAGTTGAAAACCAATGTAGATTATGTTAAACCATTAATTGCATTATTCAAACGCAGATAGCTATGAATAAGATACTTAAATTGATCACAGTATGTGTGTTTACGCTTCTCTCGTATGGGGTTTCCGCACAGGAATACGATGTGTCCGCCACCCTGAATCAAGACAGCATCCTGATAGGTGACCAACTGGTTTTTGAATTCGCACTGCCTGCCTCATCAGCCGATACCGTTGTGTTCCCTGATTATCCGGAAGACACGATTACGGGTAATGTTGAAGTGGTGAAAAGGAAAAATCAACATTACAATTCAGAAAAAGGACTTGTCCATAAGACATATATTTTAACAAGCTTTGAAGAAGGCATACATACCATTTCTTCACAGGAGATCATCCTCAATCCGGGAACAGATAGCTTAATCATGTTATCAAATCCGGTGCAGATTAAAGTGAATCCGGTGGTAAATCCGGATACCCTGAAAGTAGATACAACATACGCCAAAAAGGGAGGAATTGTTGTTTTTGGGAAACATAATTTTGAGGAACAAATCGAACAACAAATCCCGGACTCCGTACGCCAAAGCATGTCCCAGGATAGCCTGAATATGCTTAAAGATACCCTCAGGCAAATCATGACACAACGTTTTGGCAGTAAGGTATTCAGAGCATCTGGCCTGCGCAAAGAAACGGAAATTGCACAAATGGTGGAAGCTCCTGAAAAACAATTGTTCGTGGTAAATCACCAGGCCATTCTGAATGATTACCGCATTCCCGGGGCCTTTGATACTGTTTTTGTGAAGGAGTATGATACCGTGGCTGGACAACAGGCTTTGTTTACAGCTTACAGGATAAAAGATATCAATGATGAATTGTATGAAACGCCGTTGAACTTTTCGGAAATTCTGTATTACATCTGGAAATTCATTAAACACAACTGGTGGTGGCTTACTGCATTGGTGCTGTTGGTTTTAGCAGCCATATATTACTTTTTCTTTTTCAAAAAAGACAAACCCATTTTCAGACAAAAAGTTAAACCTGAAGAACCGGCTCATGTCATTGCTTTCAGAGAACTGGACAGGATAAAAAGTGAAAAATTATGGCAGAAAAACAGGGTCAAAGATTATTACACTGACCTTACTGATACGCTTAGGCATTACCTGGAAAACCGCTATGATGTACAGGCAATGGAGAAAACAAGTAATGAAATTTACGAGTTGATTGATGAAAAGAACCTGATGGATGAAAACCTGAAAATGAAAATGCAGGATATTCTGCAACGTTCAGATTTTGTGAAGTTTGCCAAGTCAATGCCATTACCAGACGAAAACAAGCGCAGCCTGGATCAGGCTTATGTAATTGTAGAAGCTACCATGGAAAAACCACGTGATGAAAATGTGGAATTGGTAGAATCTGAACTTGAAGAAGATATGAATGACAATAAAGAACAAGAATCAAACAACGATAACAAAAACGATAAATCATTATGAACCTGGGAATTGATACGTTTGCCAATCCTGAATTTTTGTGGTTGTTGATTGGCCTCATACCACTGATTGTTTGGTATGTATTGAAACATCACCATTATGATCCGGAGTTAAAAACCTCCGGGTTACAGGCTTTTGAAGGATATAAACATTCATGGCGCATCAGGTTCAGGCACATTCTTTTTATATTCCGGATACTTGCTGTAGGATTAATGTTGGTAGCCCTGGCCAGGCCTCAGAAAAAGGATTCATGGCACCAATCTGATTCTGAAGGCATTGATATTATGATGGCGCTTGACATCAGTGGAAGTATGTTGGCCGAAGATTTTAAACCAAACCGTTTGGAAGCTGCCAAAGATATGGCAATGGATTTCATTGCTGACAGGCCACAGGACAGAATAGGATTGGTGATTTTTGCAGGTGAAAGTTTCACACAATGTCCGCTTACCACTACACACCAGGAGCTAATGCGCTTATTTAGTGCTGTAAAAACTGACATGCTTTCTGATGGAACAGCCATTGGAAACGGCCTGGCTACCTCTGTTAACAGGTTGAAAGACAGTAAGGCTGCCAGCAAGGTGGTTATTTTACTTTCTGATGGGGTAAACAATTCGGGAGCGGTATCTCCACTGACGGCTGCCGAAATTGCCAAAAAGTTCGATATCCGGGTTTATACCATAGGGGTTGGCAGCGAAGGAACAGCTCCTTTTCCTGTTAAAACAGCTTTCGGCACACGTTATCAAAACATGGAAGTGAAAATTGACGAAGAAGTGCTTACTGAAATTGCAGAAATGACAGGAGGCCAATATTTCAGGGCGACCAATGAACAAAAGCTGAAAAAAATATACGAAGAAATTGATAAACTGGAAAAAACCATCATAAAAGAAAAGAAATACACTAATACTGAAGAACGTTTTTTCTGGTTTGCTTTTGTCGCAGCATTGCTGCTGATTGCTGAAGCAATTTTAAGAAATACATTGTTTAAACAAATGCCATAACCTGTTTGTCTATGTTTCGTTTTGAGAATAAAGAAATATTGTATTTACTTCTTGCCCTGCCGGCATTGTTTCTTTTGTTCTGGCACAACAGAA
>JAQIDD010000026.1 GCA_027858215.1 Candidatus Delongbacteria bacterium
AAATTATAGTATTTAATACTTGATATTTTTGCAAATATAAAGTTTTATTATGATGTTTAAATTATTTATTAATGCAGCAAATTGCAGCAAACGTCTATTTACATTATTTTTACAAACTAATTTTTACAAATTGTTATCTCCTAAATACCCGTGAAAACTTCACACAAACTTACCAATTATGTTTTCTACTTCAAAGCCTGGAGCAGAAAACCTTATGCCATTTTTCGTTCAATGGGATTTATCATCCATATTGGTGTGTTGCTGGCTTCCTGTTCTTTAATTTCATATCCGATACAAGCTCAGAACTACAATAATGATACGATAACAATAAGTGCCGATACCTTACCTGAAGTTCAAATTGTGAGTTCAGAACCCGCTTCAATTATGGAACTCACATCTGTACCCGTAATAAATACTGAACCACAAACAACATCTGCTCAGCACACAGGTGAAATCGCTGCATCATTACCCGGAATCAGTGTTCGTCAACGTGGCATTCATGGTATTCAGGGAGACATCAGCATGAGAGGAAGTTCCCCGGAACAAGTTCAGATCCTCCTTAACGGCATTCCCATGAACGATCCTCAAACCGGACATCATAATCTGAACCTTCCCATTCCGTTAATCAGCATCAGCACAGTACAAAAACATTCACCAATTACGGGACAGCTATTGGGAACCAATGCATTCAGCGGATCATTGAATTTCATAAACCTAATATCGCAACATAACACCTTAAAAATTCATGTTGCCGGCGGACAACACAGCCTATTTGACGCGAGTGCTTCTGCAGATGTGATTACCGGAAAATCAAAACATCACATGGCAATTTTCCACAGTTCATCCAATGGACATTCAGACAACACAGATTTCAATCAAAGCACTGCATACATGCATAATAACCTATATCTTACCTCTAAGCTTTCGGCAGACATTCAACTGGGATTCACTAAAAATGCATTTGGTGCTCATGGTTTTTATTCTGATAAATATCCCACGCAGTATGAAAAAACAAAAACTGAACTGTTGAGTGCAAGCATTAATAAAACAGGTAAAATCAACATAAACGCCTCTGTGTATTTTAGACAACATTCAGACAGATTTGAACTTTTCAGAGAAAGCATTTACGGTTTTTCAAACGGATATTACATCAATGGAAAAGATACAGCAAAATATGTGGAGGGTATTTATGAACCATGGAATTATTATTCTGGTCATAATTTTCATAAAACCCGTGTTTCCGGATACCGGTTATTTGCATTTTCCAGAACTGAATTCGGAAAAATCAAAACAGGAATTCACCATAGTCATGAACTAATTTTGAGCAACATGCTTGGAAAACCCCGTTTTGTAGATGAACAGGAAAACATAAGATATACCCATCAGGCCATCCGGGATCACATTAACGCAGACATGTCATGGCAAAGTCCTGAATTTGCCGGCTTAATTGCAAGCATTGCAGGCATGATGCATTTCACAAAAACATATGGGACCCAATATTACGGAGGGGCCCGCCTGGAGCATTCACTTAAAAACAACATCAATATATGGACCGGTATCAACCAAAACATGAGGCTTCCCTCTTTTACTGATTTATATTACAATGGACCTTCCAACATAGGAAATCCTGATCTTTTGCCAGAGCAAGCCACAAATGTTGAAGCAGGGTTTTATGGGAAATTTGGAAATGTGGCTTTGCATAATCAACTGTTTTATCAAATGGGTAAAAATATGATTGACTGGGTAAAAGACTCCTCCGATGCTATATTCACTACCCGGAATTACACTCAACTCATAAGCACAGGCAATGAATTCAGCTTTGAAGCAAATGTTAACAAACGTTCATTGATCTTTCCCTGGATAGTTGCCATTCGGGGTAATTATACCTGGATTCACAAGCATAAACCTAAAACAGACATGATTTCAGCGTATGCCATGGATTACCTGAAACATCAGGCAGCCTTTTCCATGTCCCATCAGGTTCCGGAAACAAACTTTCAGATTTTTTGGGAGTTTACATTCAACAGCAGAAACGGCACATATACAAAAGAAAACAGAGAATGTGCTTATGAACCTTGGTCACGCACTGACATAAGGTTTAGCTATAAATTTAACAATCTGTTGGTTTACATAAGTGCATATAACTTGTTTAACAATAAAATCAGGGATTTCGGAAACATCACATTGCCCGGAAGATGGATAAAATCAGGCATCAGATTTACATTAACTGACTAAAAACTAATCTCAACCATTAAAAGTCAAACTCAAAATATATTGCAACTTTAAAATATTCCCATTAATGTTGTGTGAAATAAAAATAAATCTATACTTTTGCACTCCTAAACATTACTGAGGCAATTTTTAAAACATTCAAAATGTACGCAATTGTAGAAATATCAGGACAACAGTTTAAAGTTGAAAACAATTCAAAACTATTTGTCCATAGGCTTGATGCTGAAGAAGGCAAGGAAATGAAATTCGATAAAATCCTGCTTGTGGAAAACAACGGAAAATATAAAG
>JAQIDD010000045.1 GCA_027858215.1 Candidatus Delongbacteria bacterium
TATATACACTGACAGTGTAGAAACTATCAAAAAAGCCTTCTGGGAAGAAAAACGCCCAGAAAAACTATCTACCCGTGAAGCTGAAATTTATGAAATGGTTGATACCATCAAAACGGTAAAGGCATTTAAGCGATGGGAGACAATATTAACAACAATTGTTACAGGATATTACTCTGCAGGGCCAGTGGATTTGGGACCAATATATTCTTATATTTCAGCAAATCCTGTTGAAGGCACACGGTTGCGGCTGGGTTTTAAAACGAATACAGTTTTCTCGCCCAAACTTAAACTTGAAAGTTTCGGGGCATACGGTTTCGGAGATGAAATATGGAAATACGGCGGAGGTTTTACCTATATGTTTGATGTGCTTCCACGCAGAGCCATCCATTTTTTTGCAGCATACGATTACCTTCAAATGGGCGACAGGCTCAATGCGTTACGTACAGACAATGTATTGGGAACCCTGCTGAGGCGTCCCGGCGACATACACATGTACATGGCTACAAACTGGGATATTCATTATGAACATGAATTTATTGAAGGCATCAGCCTGTTTGCAGGAATGGAAATCAATAACATTTTTGCACGCCCCAATCATGATTTTCAAATACTGCCCAAAAACGCTTCGGATGTGCCCCCTGCATATCAAACCGAAAACCACCTGCAATCCACGGAATTTAACATCGGTCTTCACCTGGCTCCCGGGGAAAAATTTGTACGGGGTAAATTTAACCGGATATCACTTGGGACCAAGAAACCTGTCATCAATTTGAATTTGGGCTATGCCCCTATGAATTATTTTTCAAATCAGTATGAATACCTCTCTGTCAGCTTAAATTACAAACATAAAATACAATTATATCCACTTGGTGTACTACATTATGCGATTGAAGGCGGAAAAGTGTTCGGTACAGCGCCTTTTCCCTTTCTTTTTGTGCACAAAGGAAATCAATCCTTTGCTTATTACGATTATGCGTTCAACCTGATGAACTTTTATGAGTTTGTTTCTGACAACTACATGTCAATTTATGCTGAACACCGGTTTGAAGGTTTTTTCCTGAGCCACATTCCCCTCATGCGCAGACTGGAATGGCGTGAACATATCGGATTTAAAGCTACATACGGACAAATAAGCAAAAACAACAAGGAGGTGATTGTTTTTCCACCCAATATTCATGATTTCAGAACACTTGATGACACAAGAGAGTTGCCATATGTGGAAGTAAATGCAGGCATCAGTAACATATTAAAAATATTGCGCATTGACGCTGTCTGGCGTTTATCCCACCTCAAAAATCCCAACATCTACCCCTTTGCGGTGATGGCAAAACTGCAAATTGATTTTTGAGTTAAAGCATTCGTAAAAAGCTCACATATTATACTTCCTGTATGTGTCAGATCACTGTAAAAAGATATTTCAATTGCAAATAGCTTTTATCTCATATCAACATCCAGAATAAATACAAGCTTAGCGATGCTTTGCTTATGTAATTTAAGGAATCACAGCAATTTGCTTTTAGTCAAAGCATTGTTTATTCAATATTGAAGTAGAATATTACTGATTTTTTATTAGCTTTGAACCTAAAATATACCGTACAATACAATGAAACACCGCCTTACGTTTCCAATTATTTTTACTGTGATATTTATTGCAGCCATTGTGGCTGTGCTTGTTTTTACCCCCTGGAATCACAACAAAGAAATAAAAAACCTCAGTGTTTTTGTTGATCCGTTTATTGGCACAGGGGGCCATGGGCATACCTACCCGGGAGCTAGCCTGCCTTTTGGGATGGTGCAGATAAGCCCGGACACAAGGCTGTCAGGATGGGATGGTTGCAGTGGATACCAATATTCCGATACGGTGATTTACGGGTTTTCACATACCCATTTGTCGGGAACAGGGGTGGCTGATTACTGTGATGTGTTATTTATGCCCGTGAACGGAAACCCGGTATTTCATAATGGCATTTCTGACACCAGCAGCAATGGATATGCAAGCAGTTTTGACAAGTCATCCGAAAAAGCATTCCCGGGGTATTACGCTGTTCACCTCAGGGAACCCGATGTGTTTGCTGAATTTACCTGTACGGAACGGACAGCGTTTCATAAATATCACTACAACAAACCGGATTCAGTGATACTCATGATTGATCTTGTTCATCGTGACCAGGTGATCAATGCAGGCATTAAAAAAATCAATCAAACCGATATCGCCGGCGTGCGGAGATCAAAATCATGGGCACAGGATCAGCAATTGTTTTTTTATGCACGGTTTTCCGATACCATAAGGGCTTACCAGGTGAAAGGAAATGAATTGAAAGAAAACAATGCATTTGATGTGTTCGGTAAAGAAGTGAGAGCTGCAGTGGGTTTTGATATCCCTGAAGACAAAACCCTGTATGTTAAAGTTGGCATTTCAGCCGTCAGTATTGAAAGTGCCAGGGAAAACCTTGAACAAGAAGCTGAAAAAAAGGATTTTGATTCAGCGTTGGCTGATGCCAAAGATAAATGGAATGATGAACTCAGCACCATTCTTGTCCGCGGAGGCAACAGATCAGACAAAGTAACATTTTATACCGCTTTGTACCATGCTTTTTTAAGCCCTGATGTGTTTAGCGATTGTGATGGATACTACAGGGGTACTGATAAAAAAAATCATCACTCCGATGAACACACGCAATACACAGTATTTTCACTCTGGGATACCTATCGCGCTACACACCCATTGTTTACCATCACCCAAACGGAAAGAACAAAGGACTTTGTCCGTACCATGTTAACACATTATCAGGAAGGCGGTAAATTACCGGTTTGGGAACTGGCAGGCAATTACACGGGATGCATGATCGGATACCATGCTGTTCCTGTCATATACGATGCTTATAAAAAAGGCATTGTCTCTGGAAATGAGGAACTTGCGCTGGAGGCAATGCAACATTCTGCAACACTGCCACAGCTGGGATTGCCTGCATGGATGAAGAAGGGATATATTGGCATTGAAGATGAACATGAATCGGTGTCTAAAGCGCTTGAATATGCGTTTGATGACTGGTGCATTGCCATGATGGCCAAAAAAACCGGAAACAATGATGTGTACAAGGAATTCATTAACCGCGCGCAACAATACAAAAACCATTTTGATCTGGAAACGAAACTCATGCGGCCACGTCTCAATGGTGGATGGAAAACGGATTTTGATCCCGCTGAGGTGGATTTCAATTATACCGAAGCAAACGCATGGCAATACAGTTTTTATGTTCCCCATGACATTAACTCATGGATAAACCTGATGGGTGGTAAGGATTCACTTGACGTGATGCTCGACAGGCTTTTCAATGCCGGCAAAAGTAATCAGGGGCGTCACCAGGTGGATATCACAGGCCTCATTGGTCAGTATGCCCACGGTAATGAACCCAGCCACCACATTGCTTATTTGTATAATTACTGTGGAAAGCCCTGGAAAACGCAAAAGCGCGTCAAGCAGATCATGAATAATTTTTATACCACCATGCCGGATGGTTACATCGGGAATGAAGATTGCGGGCAAATGTCAGCTTGGTTTGTCATGTCTGCCATGGGATTTTATCCCGTTAATCCTGCAAATGGCATTTATGACTTTGGTAGCCCCTTGTTTGATACATGCCTCATACAGCTTGAAAACAACAAGAGATTTTCCATCACCGCCGAAAATTTGTCGCCAGAAAACATATACATTCAATCTGTCACATTGAACGATGAGGATTATAACAAAACCTATATACGGCATGAAAACATCATGGCCGGGGGAGAATTGCATTTTGTTATGGGACATAAGCCCAATAAACAATATGGCAGCAGCGATGATGATGCATATCATTCTGAAATCAAAGCTGATCCAATTGTGATTTGTCCTGTGATAGAATCTGAACACCGGGTATTTACCGATTCTGTGAAAATCAGCATGTCATCTGCACAGAAAGGGAATATAAACATATTTTACACCACCGACGGCAGTGTTCCGGACAGGGAATCCAAGGCATTTACAGATGATTTTTACGTATCAGAATCCTGCCAAATCAAAGCCATCGCATGCACTGATAACAATAAATCAGGTGTGGTTTCAGCAAGGTTTTCAAAACTGGATCCATTGGTTTCACTCACGTTGCATACCAAATACAGCAATCAATATGCCGCCGACGGGGACAATGCTCTTATTGATGGCATCCGCGGAGGAAAAGATTTCAGAACAGGGCAGTGGCAGGGATACCAGGGACAGAACATTGAAGCTGTTGTTGATCTTGGGAGTGAAAAAATCTTGTCTGTAATTGGGGTAAGGTTTTTACAGGACATAAAAAGCTGGATTTGGATGCCTGACAAAGTTGTGATTTTGGTGGCTGATAATTCAAAACGGTTTACAACATTGGCTGACATTGATCCGAAGACTGGTGATGCAGCTTATGGACAGTTTGTGGAAAGTGTTGAAGCAGAAACCAATGAAAAGAAAATCAGATACATAAAAATAACGGCTAAATATCCCGGAACCATTCCTGACTGGCACCCGGGAGCCGGTAATGCTTCATGGATGTTTGCAGATGAGATTTATTTTGAATAACATATACATACTGGGCAGTGTTGTTTTGATCATATTGTCATCGGTATGTTGCAACTCAAAGAATGAAACCGGGTTTGTGTTTGAAGACCAGGTATCACAACAACAGCACATTGACTCACTGATTCGCAACGTTCCTTCCTACGAAGATATCGTGAAACCATTGAAAGAATCAGGGATACAATTTCAGTCTCAGCTTTTAAATCTTCAAACCTTACCGGTTCAGGATAAACAAAGCATAGTGGCTTTGCAAACAGGTGTATTACTGAGTGACATGGCTTATTGCCGGTATTTTGAACAAGTGCACAAAGCCATGTTTTTGTCATCGCAGATTGAAGACCGCATGCAGGCACTGAATATTCCCACAGGGGAAATCCAGCAAATCGGGATAGAGCTTGAAACACACATGTATTCGCGTGATACGGTTATGGAGATATTATCAGAAGCATATACTGATTTGAATGATGGCCTGATGAAATCCAAAAGGACAGGAATATCTGCCCTTATCATGACAGGGGCGTGGATTGAATCCAGTCGTTTGATGCTTGCTGACAATACCGTATC
This sequence comes from Candidatus Delongbacteria bacterium, assembly GCA_027858215.1. Classification (GTDB taxonomy): domain Bacteria; phylum Bacteroidota; class Bacteroidia; order Bacteroidales; family ML635J-15; genus JAQIBY01. The sequence continues at coordinate 5,153 of JAQIDD010000045.1, forward strand.
TGACGACATGGTTTCTCAGCATTGGAAAAAACACCGTGACGTGTTATCCTCTCTATTACCATTGATTGATGCGTTTGAATCCGGGATCCCGGAAAATCTGTTACCGGCATTAAATGAACTAACTGAATGTCAGGAAAGAAACAAAGCACTGAAAAAAATTAAAATCCTACACAACCAAATTTTTAAAAACCAGGTTTGAGTAAGGCAAAATCGTATATATCGGTAGGGGATTTTATTGACTTGTTTTACAAAGTAAAGCAAAAGGGCTTGCATGTATTATTTTCCAAATTCCGGCTTATGAATCAGTCCCGAACAAAATCAAAGTGGAATACAGCGGAGTCGTCATCTGATTTCTGGGTGATTCCCCGGGTAAGGAAACGGTGGAATGAAAAATGCACCGGAGATCCTGACCTGTCGTATGAAGATTATTTAATGAAAACACACCTGATGGATTCAAACAACCTGAAAATGTTATCCGTTGGATGCGGAACCGGTGCCAGGGAGCGTCATTTTGCAACATACTCCAATTTTGCTTTGATTGAGGGTATTGATATGGCTGAAAAGCAGATTGAAAAGGCAAGTCGATATGCTGCTGAAGCAAACATGCAAAGCATAAGATACTTAACAGGGAATTTTTTAAATCACGATTTTAAGCCCGAATCTTATGATGTCATCTTGTTTAATTCCAGCCTGCATCATTTTAAAGGCATTTCAAAATTGTTGCAAACAAAAGTAAAACCATTGCTCAAAGCAGGAGGCTTGCTTGTTATCTTCGAATATGTCGGCCCAAACAGATTGCAATGGACTCCGGAGCAGTTGAAATTTGCAAACAAGGTATTGAAATCATTGCCTGATACATACAAATTCAGGTATAATTCTTCTTCTGTAAAACAACACATTTACCGCCCCGGGCTGCTTAGAATGTTGGCTGTAGATCCATCCGAAGCGGTGGATTCCGAATCCATACTTCCTGCCATACACGGGCATTTCAAAACGGTTGAAGAAAAACAAATGGGATGGGACATTACGCATCTTTTATTCAAAGATATAGGCCACAATTTTTTAAATGAAGATGAGGAAACAACAGCATGGCTTGAGCACATTTTTGAGCAGGAAGATCAGTATTTGGAAAAAACAGGCCGGAGTGATGCTGTATTTGGTGTTTACAGGAAATGACATCACACTCTCCCGTTTGCCTGTATTCTTATAGCTGCATCAGGATTTACCTTTTGTTTTTTGTTTCCTGAATTCAACAATCAATCCACCCAGCAACACCACAAAGAAAAGAGCAGAGGATGCATGGCTGATTGCATTACCGGTGGTATAGGATTTTGGTTCAAAACGAAATTCTATGTTGTGTTTTCCCGGTGGCACACACATGGCTCTGAGCACATAATTGGCACAGAAATGCGGATGTTCTTCCCCGTCAATGAAGCTTTTCCATCCGTGGGGATAATAGATTTCAGAAAATACCGCCAATTGCTTTTTATTTGCAGAATAATTGTATTTCAATTTATCCGGGGCATAGTAAGTTAACGTGATGCTTGCAGTGGAATCGTGTGCAGG
>JAQIDD010000061.1 GCA_027858215.1 Candidatus Delongbacteria bacterium
GTTAATTTAAATCTAATCAGCCTTGTTTTAACCTTTTATTAGCTTGTGGTTAAACGGATTCATGAAAAAGATAACGAAAAATTTATTGGTATATAATTGGTGTTTGTCCATAGAGAGAAGTATCTGGTTCGTTGATAAATAACAACTAGATGCTTTTACAGACAAAACACATAAAATGCTTTAGGGGAGATTAACTGCGCTGGTCTCTCCGAATGGCAAAACAATCATAAAACCCTACAGCCCTCCTGACGTCGGACTGCGGTTATTTTGTTCATGCAGCCTGAAAACTTGTTTTCGGCTGCATGAACAAAATAACCCCTTCCAGCTATTGCTGAAAGGGGTTATATGCTTGTCGGGGTGACGAGATTTGAACTCACGACCTCTTCGTCCCGAACGAAGCGCGCTACCGGGCTGCGCTACACCCCGATGATGTGTCATCATTCAGTATGGGATGACAAATTTACGATATATTTTAATTTTTACCAATGAATATGAGCATAAAAAATCTACTTTTTTATTACATGAAAACAATTAGATTTGTACTTTTATTTAGAAAACATGAATTATAAAATTATTGGATATACGCTGGGTGTTCTCCTGATTATTGAAAGCACTGCCATGTTGTTCGGCTTGCCTTTCTCAATTTATCATGGAGATTCAGATGTTGCTGCCATTTTAATCTCATCAGGGATTACGGCTTCTGCAGGGTTATTGTTAATGCTTATCCTAAGAAGAGCCAATCGGGATGTTGGTAAACGTGAAGCTTATGCGATTGTAAGTATGGGATGGATATTTATGTCTTTGTTTGGAACCCTGCCGTTTATTTTAAGCCATACGATTACCAATTTCACCGATGCTTTTTTTGAAACCATTTCGGGATTTACAACTACCGGAGCTTCCATCCTCAACGATATAGAGTCTTTCCCTCATGGAATTCTTTTCTGGCGTAGTTTTACACAATGGCTGGGGGGCATGGGAATTATAGTACTGTCCATTGCCATTCTTCCACTGATCAAAATCGGAGGCATACAAATGTTCTCAGCTGAGGTGCCTGGTCCCACGACAGATAAGCTGAGTCCCAGAATCAAACAAACAGCAATGAGATTATGGCTGGTTTACCTGGGGTTTACACTGCTCGAAGCCATTTTGTTAAAATTTGGGGGAATGAGTGTATTTGATTCAATCAATCATGCATTTACTACCATGGCAACAGGTGGCTATTCTACAAAACAGGCCAGTATTGCCTATTTTGATTCCCCTTATATACATTATGTGATTATCGTTTTTATGTTTTTGGCTGGAACCAATTTTGCATTGTCATATTTTGCTATCACGGGCAAACCGGCAAAATTATTCAAAAATGAAGAGTTTATTTTTTATATCAAAATTGTGCTTGGAACCGCCCTGATTATTGCTATTGGTTTGTTCTGGAAACATGGACTGAGTGCTGAACAATCCATTCGTGATGCATTGTTTCAGACAGTCAGTATAGTTACTACAACTGGATACGCAACGGCTGATTATATGAAATGGTCGCCGGAAGGATTATGGGTATTGATATTAATGTTAATGTTTATTGGAGGGATGGCTGGATCAACCGGGGGGAGCGTTAAGGTAATCCGCATTCAGATGTTATTCAGAAATGCCTATCTTGAATTCAAAAGGTTGTTGCATCCGAATGCCGTTATTCCTGTCCGGTTTAATCACCAGGCTGTGCCTGCTCAAATAGTCAATAACATTCTGGCTTTTGTCATTTTGTACATAATGATTTTTATGATTTCGGTGGTGGTAATGTCATTTATGGGCCTGGGTTTTGATACTGCAATAGGAGCGGTTGCTGCGTCAATAGGTAATATTGGTCCCGGAATTGGTGGGGTAGGTCCGGTTGAGAATTATGCATTGATCCCTGCAGCCGGAAAATGGTACCTTGGATTTCTGATGTTGATTGGGCGTCTTGAATTGTTCACAGTTATTATCATTTTCAGTCCGCTGTATTGGACCAAGTAAATCTTTTGCTTGGTTTTTCTTTAGGGTTACATTAAAATCGTTGATCAGATTATTGAGATACTCCCAAAAACCTTGTACCACAAGATTACTATTTTTAGTTATCATCACTTAATTGCTCTTTCATTTTTGAATCATGTTCTGTCAAGAGTGTATGAGCAAGCGGATAGCTTCAGGATAACCTGTAAACTCTCCATTGGTATTGTTTGCTTATTCCACAATCAGAATATCTGCAAACGATGTTTTACTGCCCCTGAGTTCAATGATGTAAGTGCCTGATTGTAAGTGGTAAAGGGGAAGTCGTATGCTGTCACTTTGGAGGTCTGTTTCAAGCATGATACGTCCCCGGATGTTTTTAATGGTTAACCGGTCGAAAGCCTTGCAGTTGATGATTCGAAAAGAATTTTCTGCAGGGTTGGGATAAAATCCTGGTGTGATTTCTGTTGATAAAATGGGTTCATTGTAATCATACACCAGAGATGTCCGGTACAATGCAGCTGGGTTTGAACTGAAGGTTTCATTGGACAGCACAATATCGCCATTATTGAGTTCAATGCCTTCGGTTTGATGTAATGACAGGCCGGGTTTTAATTTAGTCACATTCCCGTTAAAAAAACAATTCCCCTGGTATGAGTCCAGTAAATAAATAAATGAGCTTGTCATATACTGGTTATAACCAATCAGGGTTATTTGATTTTCAACCGTGTCAATGGCTGCTCCGGTAATGAGGCCTTCGACATTGAAACTGTCCTGTAATATGGCAGGGTATTCACCCGGAACTTTGGGTAAGGTGTACAGGTAAGTTTTCAAATTCCCCCAGTTTTTACTGAACAGATAAAGAGAATCTCCGTCAGCAATCATGGCTTCGCAGTCGAAATTAGTGGAATAATTTTCCCATTCAAATTGTTGTTGGTTGGGGTAGTAAAATGTGATGCTGTCTGTTTCGATATGCTCAATAGAATCATGCAATGTGAAATCCCGGGATATTTTATAAATACAAAGGTCAGTGCGATCGCCGTTGTTGTTGCCGAAATCACCGACATACACATAATGCTCGTCTGCACATATATCTTCCCAGTCGGTATTGAAGGCATTAGAGATTTCCACCGTTCTCAGCACGCTGCAACCAGCAGTATCCACACAAAACAATTCATTGCTGTTCCCTGAATCGTTGTGTGTCCACAAATGTCCGTTTAGCGATACCAAGCCGGAATTTTCCTCAAGCACAGATTCCAGAGTGCATATTTTTTCTGTTTCAGATAATTCCTGGGCATGGCTTTGCGTTCCAATCAGAACAACAACGCTTAAGATTATCAACCAATAATGCATAAACATCTCCTGTATCGTATAATGGATGCAAGTTACAAATTGTTTTATTGTTTCCGTGAAAAAAAATCAGGGAATTGTTCACATTTGTATGTCATCCATACAATCTGTATTTTTGAGACATGGCAAAAAAGCTGACGGAAATATTGGATATTGAGCATCCCGTTTTAATGGCGCCCATGTTTTTGGTATCAAATGAAAGCATGATGTTGGCCGGGTTGGAAAATGGCATTACAGCAGCCTTTCCTGCAGCTAATTACCGTACTTCTGAAGCTTTGGACGATGCGATACAGTCTTTGAAATCAAAAATAAACAAGCCTTTTGGGGTAAACATCATTGCCAATAAGTCAAACCGGAGATATGAAGCGGAACTCAACATGTGCGTGAAGCACAATGTGGATTTCATCATTACATCCCTTGGCGATCCGGGCAAAGCCATAGATATGTGTCACGAATCGGGAATCCATGTGTTTTGTGATGTCACGGATATGGATTATGCGCAAAAGGTTGTAGCACAAGGTGCAGATGCTCTTATCGCAGTAAACAAAAACGCGGGCGGACATCCGGGAAAAATGGATGGAAAAACTTTCCTTTCTGAATTGCTCGCTAATTTTGATGTTCCGGTAATTTATGCCGGTGGCGTTAGTAATTGCGATGTGTATAAGGATATTATGTCATGGGGTGCGGCTGGGGTTTCCGTGGGAACCTTGTTTCTTGCAACCAGAGAATCTCCTGTGTCTGATGAATACAAAGAAGCCCTGGTTAAATACGGGGCTGATGACATTGTCACGACAAAAAAATTGTCGGGAGCTCCCTTGCATGTTATCAACACAGCTTACGTTCAAAAAACAGGATTGGAAACCAATTGGTTAACCCGGTTTTTGTATCGTCATAAAACTTTACGCCGGTTTCTTAAAGGACTTGCCATGAAACGGGGAATGCACATGCTCAGGCGTGCTGCGTTTGATGCTACCTATAAAAGCGTTTGGGTGGCAGGCTGTGCAATAGAAGACATTCACGACATTAAAACAGTGAAAGAGCGCGTCATTGAACTCACTGATTGTTGATGCCGGGAATTGAATTTTAGGTGTTTGAAAGGCAATTTACTTATGGGGACTTCTATTAATTCTTTCGCATCAAGATTTTCAGCGTTTTTCATAGACAATGAAAATATTATAAACAACCTAACTGCGGTAAAATTTTTCTAATAGCTATGGTTCTTCACATGTTTTGTGCATTGGCTCACCCAAACATAAATTTAAAGTAGGTAATCTATTTCGATTAAATTGCTTTTCATGTTCTTTTGTGCCGTCAAAAGAACCAAAACCTCGTGCCGAAAATGATTTTGCGACCCGCATGCTGCTTGAAATCTAAAATCCCGAGATCAGCTATCCGCAAAAAAGCGGATAGCCGCCGGGATTTTTACGCTTTCTTCGCAGTGCGGGTAC
>JAQIDD010000301.1 GCA_027858215.1 Candidatus Delongbacteria bacterium
TCCTATAGCTGGTTAAATGCCCAGTCAAATCTTGAATTTGCTTATCAAACATTGGAAAATCGCGGCGAATTTTATTTTCAGTTTGAATGCAATTCGCCTGAAATTATTCATGAATTGAGTGATGTTTTATCCATTGACGGAAAAGACGGAACGACATATTTTGCATACGCCAATGAAAGTGCTTTTGAAACATTTTTGTCTTATGACCTCATTTTTCAGCCGGTGGAATCTTATTATAATCAATCAAAAGCCTTAACCATGGCCACCACAGTTGCGCAAATGGCTAACTGGGACAGGTATCCTACCCATGATGTGTATGTACAAATGATGAATGATTTTGTAACCAATTATCCAAACCTGTGTGCACTGGAAACCATTGGGCAGTCGGTTGAGGGGGTGGATCTGATTGCGGTACGGATTTCTGACAATATCAACACAGACGAAGATGAACCGGAATATTTCTGGACCAATACCATACACGGTGATGAATTGGCAGGTTATGTGTTGAGTCTGAGGTTTGCTGATTATTTGTTGTCAAATTACGGAACAGATCCTCAGGCAACATTGCTTGTGGATGAAATTGAAATCTATATCAATCCGCTTGCAAATCCCGATGGAACGTTTAGCGGATCAGTAGGTAACACAGATGTTTCGGGTGCTACCAGAACCAATGCAAATGGCGCTGACCTGAATCGGAATTTTCCCGATCAGGAGGATGGACAGAATCCGGACGGAAACCCAACCCAAACAGAAACTCAAGTAATGATTGATTACGCTAATCTGCATGATTTTGTGATGTCTGCCAACACACACGGTGGTGCCGAACTTGTTAATTATCCATGGGACAATTGGACAAGTGCAGAAAATGTCCATCCTGATGATGACTGGTGGCAACACGTTAGCTGGATTTATGCCAACAATGCACAAAATAACAGCGCTGCTGGCTATTTTACTGATCAGGGTGGGGTTACTGAAGGAGCTGACTGGTATGCGATTACAGGAAGCAGACAGGATTATATGAATTATTTTCAGCAATGCAGGGAAACTACCATCGAATTATCATCACAAAAACAACTGGATGTTGCCGAATTACCCAATTGGTGGGATTACAACAAGCAGGCCATGCTTGACTATACAGAACAGGTGTTATATGGCTTCAGAGGAGTTGTAACAGATGCCTGTACAGGTGATTCGCTCGGAGATGTCCGGGTGGAAATTTCCGGCCACGATCAGGACAGCTCCCATGTGTATTCATCTGTGCCTGTAGGAAATTACCATCGCCCGATTTATGAAGGTACCTGGGATGTCACTTTTTCAAAACCCGGTTATCAGTCGCAAACCCATTCTGTGACAGTGATTAATGATGACAGCACACGCCTGGATGTACAACTTGTACCGGACAATGTTGGTGTACCGGATTTTACAGCCGATCAGACCAGCATTTTTGAAGGAGAAACGGTGAATTTTACAGATCAGAGTACAGGCACCATTGTCGCCTACAACTGGACACTGAATGGTGCTACACCAAACAGCTCAACGGATGCCAATCCATCGGCAGTGTATAATACAGCAGGTACTTATGATGTTAATCTCGAAATTTCTTCAGAAGGCTGTGATGTTAGTGAATTAAAATCAAATTACATTACGGTACTAGAGGCTGTACCACCGGTAGCTGATTTTGAAGCTTCTGCCACAACGGTTACCGTGGGAAGCACCGTGGATTTTACCGACTTGTCTGCCAATATTCCCAACGACTGGGACTGGACTTTTGAGGGGGGAACACCTGCATCTGAAACAGCGCAACATCCGTCAATCACTTACAACACAGTGGGAACGTATGATGTTAGCCTGACCGCTACAAATGCCTATGGCAGTGATGATACTACAAAAATAGATTATATTAATGTTGTTCTTGATTATTGTGATGCTGGTTCAAGTGATGGAACGGTTGGATACATCAACCAGGTAGATATAGGAAGCATAAGCAATTCCACTGGTGAAGGAACATACAACGACTACACAGATCTGTTTACCGATGTACTACCCGGGAATGCACAATCTTTCTCGGTAAGTTGCGGAAACACATCTAATATGGCGCATGTTTTGATATGGGCAGATTGGAACCGTGACGGCGATTTTTACGATGCTGCTGAAGCGTTGTTTACTTCTGCTCAGGGAGGAGGCCCGTTTTCAGGGAACTTTAATGTTCCTGCAGGTGTAACACCAGGTAATGTCCGGCTAAGAATTCGTTCTGAAATTGTTGGCTACGGTGATATAAATGATCCCTGTGGATATTCTGATTATGGCGAAGTGGAAGATTATTCCTTAAATGTACTGAGCCCGGATCAGCCTCCGGTTGCAGTTTTCAGTGCTTCGCCCACTACTTCGTGTGATGGAGTGGTGCAGTTTACTAATGAATCAAGCTACCCTGAATCATGGAGCTGGGATTTCGGTGACGGGAATACCTCCATATTACAACATCCGTTGCATACTTATGATTCGGATGGAACCTACACGGTCAGCCTTTCCGTTAGCAATGCCCATGGCAGCGATGATACCACAATGACAGATTACATCACCGTAGATATGCCTGATGCACCGGTTATTGCAGATGAAGAAAATTGTGGTGCAGGGACGGTTATCCTTTCTGCCACAGCTTCAGGCGAAGTCAACTGGTACGACACAGAAACAGGAGGAAACCTGCTGTCAACAGGAGCAGATTATACCGATAATTATACCAGCACAACCACAGTTTACGCTGACAACACCGTGATTAATCCATTGTATTATGTTTCAGGAAAACCTGATAATACAGGCGATGGTGGCTACTTTACCAATACTACACAGCACGGCCTTATATTTGATGCCTACACCGAATTTGTGCTTGAATCTGTGACGGTTTATGCCGATGGCACAGGCGAAAGAACCATTAGCCTGCTTGATGATACTGACACAGAAATTGCCAGCACAACGCTTAACATTCCCGATGGCGAAAGCGTTGTGGATTTGAATTTTACTGTGCCCTCAGGAACCAATTACACCTTAATGGGCCCGGCTTCACCAAACCTTTACCGAAATGGTGGCGGAACCACCGGTGTATTGCCATATCCCTTTGAAACATCCGGGGTGCTATCAATCCATGATAACACCGCTGGAAACCTGGAATATTATTACTATTTTTATAACTGGGAGTTTCGTGTAGATGAAACCTGCGTTTCATCACGCACCGTTGCTACGGTTACCATTCATGATCTGCCAGTGGTTGATCTGGGTCCAGACCTGGAAATCTGCGAGGGTGATACTTATACCTTTGATGCCGGCAGCGGTTTTGCATCCTACCTGTGGAATACAGGAGAAACCACACACAGCATTGTTGTTGATACCGCCGGAAATTTCAGCGTAACAGTTACAGATACCAATGGTTGTACTGCCACCGATGCTGTGAACCTGACGCTAAATCCGGTTCCGGTATTGTCATTTAGTACTGTACCGGAAAACGGAACCACTTGTGATGGCTCTGTAACGGTAACAGTAACCGATGGTGATTATCCACCCTTGAACTATTTTTGGGATTATGGTCAGATAACTGCAACTGCTACGGGTCTTTGTGCCGGAACGTATTGTGTCACGGTCATGAATGGTCATGGTTGTACCGCCATTGGTTGTAAAACGGTAACTTCTACCACACCATCTCCGGTGGCCGATTTTGAAGCCGACACAACCGAAGGATGCGGTTCGCTCACGGTGCAGTTTACCGATTTAAGTTCCAACGATCCCACAAGTTGGAGCTGGGACTTTGGTGATGGAAATACCTCTAATGTAGAAAATCCCCAACATAATTATACTTCCATGGGAACCTATACGGTTATCCTTACAGCAACCAATGCTTATGGCGATGATGTTGAACAAAAATTTGGTTATATTACGGTATATCCTGCACTGGAAGTATCTGACGGAAGCAGCAGTGTTGCCTGTTATGGTGATGCTGGCAGCCTGACGGCTAATGTTACCGGTGGTGAAGGAACCTATTCATACCATTGGGAAGATAACGGAGGCAGTGTCATTGGGAATACTGAAATGGTCGGTAATTTAACGGCCGGAACCTATTACCTTACCGTCAGTGATGCGGTTGGATGTACAGATAATGGTATTTACACCATAACCCAGCCTGATGAATTGCAGGTAATCATAACAACCACAGATGAAACCGTTTACGGTGTCTGCGATGGGACGGCTACCGCCAATGTGACCGGTGGTATAGAGCCTTATGATTATATGTGGGACAATGGAATTGGCTCAGCAGGTGCAACGGTTGAAGACCTGTGTGCAGGAACATATCATGTTACAGTTACTGATGCAAATGGTTGTGCAGGAATAGGGAGCGGTGAAGTGCTATCCGCCCCGCAGCCACCAATAGCTGATTTTGAAGCGGATGTCACCGAAGGTTGTGGTTCTCTAAGCGTGCAATTTTCTGATTTGAGTGCGCATGATCCCACAAGCTGGAGCTGGGATTTTGGTGATGGCAATACCTCCACCGATCAACATCCGCTGCACACCTACAGCAGCACCGGGACTTATCCCGTTGAGCTGACAGCTGCCAACAGCTATGGGTCTGACACGCATACCATGGCAGATTATATTACTGTGCTGGAACGCCCTGAATTGAACATTGATGTTACCCACGAATCAAGTCCAGGAAGTTGTGACGGTGAATTGACGGTAATTATTAACGGAACCGATAACCCATATTCTGTGTTGTGGAGCAATGGAGATACATCTGAAACCACAGACAGTTTATGCGGGGGATTGTATTCGGTCGTTATTTCAGGTAACAATGGATGTTCCAATATTTCCAATGGATTGGTTCAAACTCTGACTGTATTGGAAAATCAAAGCTCAAGAGGTATAACACTTTATCCGAATCCGGTTGATTATATGGTTTATATAGAATCAGAAAAACCGATGCTAAAAATAGACATGTATGCTGTAGATGGAAGGCTTGTGGACTCATGGTATCCTGAATCAACACGATTTGAAATCTCAGCAGAAGCGTTGAATGGATTATACATGATAAGGATTGCGGACAATACGGGTACCATAACCAATCACCAGATAGTAGTGAAGTAGTAATGCAAAGGCATATAAAAACACCCTGTAGCTAGTGTCATGTCAATGCAGATACGGTCTTTTGTCTCAAACCCATGATGATACATCAGAATAATGAATCCTTAAGCCATGAATATGTGCTCAGAACAGGGCAAAATACAGTCATTTCAATAATTTGGAGCTCTGTATTTTGAGCGGTCATCAAAAAAGAGATTCAGGTAAGAGTAATACCGGGATTCTGCAATTTCACCATCAATTACAGCTTGCTTGACAGCGCACCCGGGTTCATCAATGTGCAGGCAATTGTAAAATTTACAATCTGCGGCAACAGCAAACATTTCGGGGAAGAAATGATACAATTCTGTTTTATCAATATGGCTGATTCCGAATGCTTTTATGCCGGGGGTATCTATTACATAGCCACCGAAATCAAGGCTGTGCATTTCTGCAAACGTGGTTGTGTGTTTACCGGTCTGGTGTGTTTTGGATAAGGGATTTGTTTCGATATGCAATTTTGGATCGGCCAGATTGATAAAAGAGGATTTTCCCACGCCGGAATGCCCGGCCACCACAGAAATTTTATCTTTTAAGATACGTTGAATTTCCGGTTTGTGTTGTTTGTCAACCGCTGAGACAACGTGTACCGCAGCAACAATGTGGTTATACACCGCTTTCAGATCGTCAAGTTCAGATTTGAGGGTTTCATCATACAAATCAACTTTATTGAAAACAAGCACCACAGGAATGTTGAAAGATTCAGCACTCACGATGAAACGGTCAATAAAGAGCCGTGTGGTTTTAGGGTAATTCAGGGTTGCGATCAATACCGCCTGGTCAATATTAGCAGCGATGACCTGGGATTGTTTTGACAAATTGGTGGATTTTCGCAACAAATGATTGCGTCGTTTTTCCACCTTTTCAATCAGGCCGGTATTCTCATCATCCAGGAGATAAAATTGCACATGATCACCAACGGCCACAGGGTTGGTTTTTCTGCTGTTTACCAACCGCAATTTTCCCCTCAGGGTACAGGAAAATATATCCTTTCCGGACTGAATCAGATAATTCTTCCCGGTAGATTTAATGACAATCCCTTGTGTTAATTCCAATATCAGAAAGGTATTTTATATGATGGCATCAAGTTTGGCAGCAAGCGTTGATTTGGGAACAGCACCCACTTGTTTATCCACAAGTTCACCATTTTTGACAAACAATACCGTAGGGATATTCCGCACGCCGTATTTAGCAGCAATGTCGGGATTGCTGTCCACATCCACTTTACCGATGATTGCTTTACCGTCATATTCAGTACCCAGTTCTTCCATAATGGGGGTGAGCATCCTGCAAGGCCCGCACCATTCTGCCCAAAGGTCAATAACTACGGGTTTGTCTGCATTAACTACAAGCTCATCAAAATTTTCATTAGTGATTTCATGTACCATATTTGCTAATTTTAAATGTCAAAAATAATTAAATTACTTCATTTTAAAATTGTGAATAGCTGGATTGTTTTCCAAAAAATCAATCAATTTTTCATTGAGATCAACTTTATACTGTCGTGAAGACAGATCAATCCGCTGCTTAATAACATCATCATATAGGGAAATGTTCAGTATCATGTTGCCTTTTTGTTTGGTAATTACTTTTTTAAAATCATTCAGGAATTGCTCATCTACTTTATTTGCAAACATTTGCAATGTAATTTCCTTAAAAAAACCTTCTTTCAGTGTGGAAAGTTCTTCCATTTTCTTGATTTTAAAACGCAATTCATCCTTGTTTTTCCATCCCGGTTCCATACGTGCACGTATCAATACTGCATATCCCGTACAAAACATAGCTTTATGATTGATGTAATCCTTACCAAACTGTGTGATTTTATAACTGTCTGAATAATCTTCCAGGGTAATGCCCCCATACAGTTTGTTGTTCTTAGTCCGTTTTTCAAAGTCATCGGTAATGTATCCGGCGATCATAAAATCTTTATTTTGATATTCCTCCGGGTTTGATTTCAGATCAACAATTTGAGTCAGGTTTATTTGCCGCATTTCCAATCTATATTCATCCAGCGGATGTGCCGACATGTACATGCCGATGTATTCTTTTTCTTTTTTCAACATTTCGGTAGCAGACCAATGTTCGCATGTAGGAATGGTTGGCGTTTGAATGGTATTTTCCAGCATATCGCCCCAAATGCTTGCCCCATTGCTTTTATCGGCTTGTTTTTGGTTACCATATTTGATTAAAGTTTCCAAAAAGGGGATTTCCTGTTCATCTACACACAAAAACTGATACCGTTCAATGCCATCGAAACAATCAAAACCGCCGCCATACACCAATGATTCCAGGCTTTTCTTATTGACCTGATGCAAATCCACCCTGGAGATAAAATCGAAAATATCTTTATATTTCCCGTCTTTTTCACGTTGTTTAATGATTTGCTTAACAGCGTTAGATCCTACCCCTTTGATGGCGTTGAGCCCAAAGCGCACGTTATTATTTTCGTCCACATGGAAGGTAGAAAAACTGTCGTTGACGCTGGGGCCCATCACTTTGATACCCAAACGTCTACATTCTTCCATTTGCAGGCTGATCTTTGATATTTCATCCTGGTTCCGGCTCATCACAGCAGCCATAAATTCCGAAGGGTAATTTGCTTTAAGGTAGGTAGTTGTATAAGCAAGTTCGGCATAACAGACAGCGTGTGATTTATTAAATGCATAGGAGGCAAATTTTCCCCAGTCTTTCCAGATTTTATCAATCAGTTTTTCCGGGCTTTTTTTCGTTTGTTTACAACCATCCAGGAATTCCTGATTTTCCAGACAACCTTCTTTAAATTTCACTTTCAGTTTGTCCATCAGGTCAAATTTCTTTTTGCCCATGGCTTTTCTGAGGGTATCACTTTCTCCGCGGGTAAATCCTGCCAGCCTTCTGGATAACAACATTACCTGTTCCTGAAATACAGTTATTCCGAAGGTTTCTTTAAGGTATTCTTCCATGATGGGATGGTCATATTCAATTTTTTCTTTCCCATATTTTCTTCGGATATAGGCGGGGATATATTGCATCGGGCCAGGCCTGTGTAATGCATTCATAGCCACTAAATCCATAAACCGGCTTGGTTTGAGCTGTTTAAGGTATTTTTTCATATTATCCGACTCAAACTGGAATATCCCGGTAGTTTGTCCTTTGCTGAAAAGTTCAAATGTTTTTTTATCCCCTCGTGGAACGTTGTTCATATCAATTTCCACCCCTTTGGCATCTTTGATGTTGATGATGGTAGTTCTTATGATGGACAATGTTTTGAGCCCCAGGAAATCCATCTTCAACATACCAATGGGTTCTACAAGATCGCCATGGTACTGCGTAACCATCATTTTGGCATCAGGCATTTTCATCAGGGGCAAATGGTTTTCCAGTCCACCCTTACCAATGAGTACCCCACAGGCATGTGTGCCTGTTTGCCTGACAGTGCCTTCAATTTGTTGTGCAAAATACAACACTTCTTTAATCAGAGAAGTGCCTTCTTCGGCTTCTTTTTTAAGATCATGATTCTCTTCAAAAGCTTCTTTAAAGGTGATCTTTGGCTTTTCCGGGACCATTTTAGCCAGTCGGTCAGCTTCAGACAATGGTAAGTTTAAGATCCTGGCCACATCACGGATGGATGATTTTGTAGCCATGGTACCAAATGTACAAATGTGGGCGACGTTATCATCTTCGTACTTATCACGGACATAATCAAGTACTTTATCCCTGCCATCATCATCAAAATCAATGTCAATATCGGGCATTGAAATTCTGTCGGGATTTAAAAACCGTTCAAACAGCAGTTCATATTTAATGGGATCCACATTGGTAATTCCTGTTGAGTATGCCACAACGGAACCTGCTGCAGAACCACGTCCGGGTCCTACAATGACGCCCATTTTTTTAGCTTCATTGATAAAATCTTGCACAATCAGGAAATACCCGGGGAAGCCCATTGTTTTGATGGTATTCAATTCAAAATCTATCCGTTCTTTGATGGATGTGTCGTTATCAAGCTTATCGCCATAACGTAATTTTGCTCCATCATAGACCAGTTTTTCCAGGTAATCCGATTCAAACTTAATGCGCAGGACTTTTTCGTACCCGCCGAGTCGCTCAAAGGTTTCGTCAGAAAACTCTTTTCGCAAGGTATTTTCATCGTGTTTTTGGCGATACGATTCTTCTGTACCAAAAGATTCGGGTATTTCAAACACCGGCATGATGGGCGGGGAATTCAACTCATAGGTTTCAATTTTATCTGCCACCTCCATGGTATTATCAAGAGCCTCAGGGATATCAGAAAACAATGCTTCCATTTCTGCCCGTGTTTTCAGCCATTCCTGCTTGGTATATCTGAGGCGATTGGGGTTATCCCTTTCACTGTTTGTTACGAGACAGATAAGCAAATCATGTGTTTCGGCGTCTTTTTCTTTGGTAAAATGTACATCATTGGTGGCAATGAGCTTTACCTCATGTTTGGCAGCAAGTTCGACCAACTTTTCATTGACCACAACCTGTC
>JAQIDD010000079.1 GCA_027858215.1 Candidatus Delongbacteria bacterium
AAAAAGCAGTGGGCAAGCAAATCAATGAGTTGAAAGCGTTGGCTGAAAACAAACTCAACGAACTGAAAACAAGCTTCACTCAACAATCGAAGGATTATTCAAGCCTTGATTTAACACGCCCCGGCTACAAGACCGAATGTGGAACAAGACACCCCCTTTCACATGTGCGGAGAGAAATGATTGATATCTTTAAAAGCCTGGGATACATTATTTCTGAGGGACCCGAAATCGAAGATGACAAACACAATTTCGGTCTGTTGAATTTTCCCCCTGAACACCCTGCACGTGATATGCAGGACACATTTTTCATACAAAAAAATCCTGATGTTTTGCTCCGGACTCATACATCCTCGTCACAAACACGTGAAATGGAAGAAATGAAACCTCCTATTCGCAGTATTACTCCGGGTAGGGTTTATCGTAATGAAGCCATCTCTGCACGGGCGCATTGTCAGTTTCACCAAATTGAGGGATTATATATTGACAAAGGGGTTTCTTTTGCTGATCTGAAACAAACACTGTTGTATTTTGCCCACGAATTTTTTGGCAAAGAAACCAAAATACGTTTGCGTCCTTCTTATTTTCCGTTTACAGAACCTTCTGCCGAAGTGGACGTTTCCTGTTCTCTCTGTGGGGGAAAAGGTTGTAATGTTTGCAAATATACAGGCTGGTTGGAAATACTGGGATGTGGCATGGTTGATCCCAATGTGTTAAAGGATTCCGGCATTGACCCTGAAACCTATTCCGGATTTGCTTTTGGCCTGGGTATCGAACGCAATGCCATGCTGAAATACGGCATCAATGATCTGAGGCTGTACTTTGAAAATGACAAACGGTTTTTGGAACAGTTCCATACATATTTACAGTAAAAAAATCTCCCTTATGATCGGAAGTGCATTAAAATCCGGCAGGCTTTTCTTATACAGGACAAAAGCCAATATTCAAAATAAAACCATTGTTCATTTTTTACACATTGGAAAAAGCGGTGGCACAGCAATAAAATCTGCCCTCGGCAACAAAGACAAACCACTTAAATACAATGATTACTATCTTTTTTCACATCCCCATAATTTCACATTGATGCATACCCACAAAGGTGAAAAAGTATTTTTCTTTGTGCGGGATCCGATAGACAGGTTTATCAGTGGTTTTTTTTCGCGACAACGAAAAGGGATGCCACGCATTTACAGGGAATGGAGCAAGGGGGAAAAAATCGCTTTTGAACATTTCAACACTCCAAACGAACTCGGCATGGCACTTTCTTCTGAAAACACAGAGAGGAAACAACAAGCCATTGATGCCATGAAAAGTATTTATCATGTTAAATCATCGTACTGGGACTGGTTCAAAAATCCTGATTATCTGCTTTCCAGGTTGCAAGATATTGCCTTTGTAGGTACCCAACAAAACCTCAATGATGATTTCCTGCATCTAAAAACAAAACTTGGCCTGCCGGAATCGGTTCAACTACCTCAAGACAAGGTGAATACACATAAAAACCCAGACCACCTCGACAAACACCTGGATTCTCAGGCCGTGGCCAATCTAAAAAAGTGGTATGCAAGCGATTATATGTTTCTTGACCTCCTCGCTGAAAAGGGATTTATCACTATGGCAAACATATAGACTGCATTATCCACATCATTTCAACACTTTTTTGGTTAGTTTAAGTTTAAACTCCGTATATGGCGGGTAACGCAAAGCCGGATCGGTTAAGTTGGATTTTTTCATTATTGATTTGTAATGCGTAAATGCATCAAAACCTGCTTTACCGTGGTAAGAACCCATGCCACTGTTTCCCACACCGCCAAAAGGCAAACGTGAATTTGTGATGTGCATAATGGTATCATTGATGCACATTCCACCGCTGCTGATGCTTTTTTCAATTTTATGTATTTGAATTTTATTGGTAGAAAACACATACATTGCTAGTGGTTTAGCTCTTGATTTGATGTTTTCAATAGCTTCATCATCCGAACCTACAGAAATGACAGGCAATACAGGCCCGAAAATTTCTTCTTTCATAAGCGGATGCGATTCCGGGCAGTTTTTAACAATTACGGGGCTTATATTTTGTTTTTCCACATCAATTTTTCCTGACTGGATAATGTCGCAATTGTTGAGTAGATTTTTCAGTCGTTCCGCTTTTTCTTTATTGATGATTTTTGGATAATCAGGATGATCACATGGTTCTTCTCCCCAAAAATCATGGATATGTTTAATCATTGCATCAATCAGGTCATCCGTTATGTTATCATCAGCATACACATGATCAGGTGCAATACAGGTTTGGCCGGCATTCAGAAGTTTTCCCCACACAATGCGTTTTGCTGCCAGTTTCACATTGCTTGTTTTACTGACATACACAGGGCTTTTCCCACCCAGCTCAAGGGTCACCGGGGTCATGTTTTCGGCTGCCTGTTTCATGATTATTTGACCCACACGCGGGCTTCCTGTAAAAAATATATAATCCCAGTTGTATTCCAGCAAAAACTGAGACACTTTTTTATCGCCATTGAAAACCCTGATGTAATCCCGGGGAAAATACTCGCTTAATAACTTTTCCAACAAGCTTGAGGTACGTACAGAAAATTCTGAAGGTTTGATGGCTATCACATTCCCAGCTGCAATAGCAGCAGCCAATGGAGCGATGGTAAGGTTAAAGGGATAATTCCAGGGAGATATAATAAGCACCTGGCCATAGGGTTCCGGTAAAATATGGCTCTGCGACCAGAAATTGACAATCTGATTGGTT
>JAQIDD010000080.1 GCA_027858215.1 Candidatus Delongbacteria bacterium
GCTTACCACAGATTGTGCGAAATAATATTATCAGCAGAAAAACAGATATATTATTTACGTAAGTTATGCCCGCAAATTATTTGTCAATTTTGCCATCCCAGGAACATAAATATCATAAAATAATCTTAAAATATTGTTAAACACGTAATATATATCATCCGGTTTGTTATTTTTGAACAAACAAATTCAATTTTTACTATGAAACAGACGGCAATACTTTTGATGCTTTTCTTCTTCATGACATCCTGCAATAATGATGAAACAGAAAAGAAGAGCTGGGATTATCCAGAGACAAAAAAAACAGACGTTGTGGATGAATATTTTGGTACAGAAGTGCCGGATCCATATCGCTGGCTTGAAAATGACACATCTCCGGAAACGGAAGCATGGGTAAAAAAACAAAATGAAGTTACTTTTTCATACCTGGAAAGCATCGATTTTCGTGATGATATCCGGCAACGGTTAAAATCAATATGGGATTATCCAAAAATCTCTGCACCTTATCACAAAGCAGGGTATTATTTTCTGTATAAAAATGATGGATTGCAAAATCAATCTGTGCTGTATTATAAATCTAAGATTGAAGACAAAGAAAAAGTGTTGCTGGATCCGAATAAATTGTCGGAGGATGGTACTGTGGCATTGGCAGTCACATCGGTATCGGATGATGGCAAATACCTGGCCTATGGTATTTCCAGGAGTGGAAGCGACTGGAAAGAATATTACGTTAAAGAAATTGAATCGGGCAAGGTGTTGGATGATAAACTGGAGTGGATAAAACTTTCAGGAGTTACCTGCTTTGAAGATGGCTTATTCTACAGTCGTTATCCGGAGCCTAAAGAAGGCAAGGCGCTATCAGCTGAAAATAAGAACAACAAGATTTATTATCATACCTTGGGTGATGATCAGGCAAATGACAAATTGGTATATGAAGATCCCGCCCATCCGGATTGGGGATTTAGCGTGGGAACAACAGATGACAATAAGTATCTTATTATTTCTGCTACCGAATCAACATCCGGAAATGCATTGTATCTGAAAGATTTGGAAAATGAACAATCTGAAATACAAAAAATCATCACCGATTTTGAGAATGATTATTGGGTGGTTGATCACATTGATGGTAAATTATACGCCATGACAAATGATGACGCATCAAAATACAGGTTGATTGCCATTGATCCTGAAAATCCGTCACGTGAAAACTGGGAAACGGTGATTGAAGAAAAAGACTTTGTGTTGCGTTCGGTAAAATACATTGGAGGGAAACTTATTACACGGTATATGAAAGATGCCCATTCTGTTGTCAAGGTTTTTGATAAAGCTGGTACATACCTGTATGATGTCGATGTTCCTGTTTTGGGTACTGTATATGGCTTTGGTGGAGAAAAAGAAGATACGGTTACGTTTTATACTGTCACTTCGTTTACCACGCCTTCATCAGTGTATAAGTACAATGTTAAGACCAACACATCTGAGTTATACCGAAAATCCAAAATTGATTTTGATGCCGGAAAATACGAGACAAAACAAGTGTTTTATGAAAGCAAGGATGGCACAAAAGTGCCCATGTTTATTGTCCATAAAAAGGACATTGAACTTGATGGTAATAATCCAACCATCTTGTATGGTTATGGTGGTTTTAACATCAGTTTGACACCATTGTTTTCCATATCACGCCTGATATGGCTTGAGCAAGGAGGGGTGTATGCTGTTGCAAACCTTCGTGGTGGTGGAGAATATGGTGAAGAATGGCATCAGGCAGGCACGAAACTGAAAAAACAAAATGTGTTTGATGATTGCATTGCGGCGGCTGAATACCTTATCAACAAGGATTACACAAATTCAGATAAACTTGCTGTCATGGGAGGTTCCAACGGGGGCCTGCTCGTGGGGGCAGTTGTCAATCAACGTCCTGACCTTTTCCAGGTTGCAGTGCCATCGGTGGGCGTAATGGATATGTTGAGGTATCATCTGTTTACCATTGGCAAAGTCTGGGCAAGCGATTACGGCACAAGCTCAGACAGCAAGGAAATGTTTGAATACCTGTATGCTTATTCACCGCTGCACAATATTGAACCAGACAAGGATTATCCAGCGTTATTGGTAAAAACAGCCGATCACGATGACCGTGTTGTCCCTGCACATTCTTTTAAATACATTGCTACTTTGCAGGAAAAATACCAGGGTGACAATCCCGTAATGATTCGTATTGAAACCAAAGCAGGTCACGGATCTGGGAAACCAACCGAAAAGATCATTGATGAATACGCTGATATGTATGCATTTGTCTTTGATAACATGGATCTGACACCGGAATTTGATGACTAGTGTCATGTCAAACCTAAGATGACATGACTACCAGAACGGCTGCATAATACGGCTGTGACCTGAACATTTGCCTGACACAAAATTAACACATAGTTTGTCACAAAACATTTGTTCATCATGAACACAATTGTATTTTTGTAGTGAATCAAGTCAGCGTTGTCATCATGAACAATTATTTATACCAGCATTTCAGGAAATTCCATTTTACGGAAACAGCATTCAATAAACTGATGAGCAAGCGGATATATAAAGTATTGCTTGTGTGCAGCCGTTATGATGCATTTATCCTGGAAGAAGACGGCAGAATTGATGAGCAGTTGTTTAACGAATACGTGTCTCTCAACTTACGCTACCCGCCTGAAATTATCCAGGTTTCAACCGCCGAAGATGCCATTGTGACATTGAAACAGGAAAAGATCAACCTGGTGATTAACATGTTGAGTGTGGAGGACATGGATCCGTTTGATCTGTCATATTTCATTAAAGAATCCTATCCCACGATTCCCATTGTGGTTTTATCCCCGTTTTCACGGGAAATATCCGACAAGCTCGAAACCATTGACAAACGGGTCATTGATTATGTGTTTTCATGGCTTGGTGATGTCGCTATATTGCTTGCTATCATCAAATTGCTTGAAGACAAGCGTAATGTTGAGTATGATGTGAATTATGTGGGAGTTCAAACGGTTATCCTGGTGGAAGATTCTGTCAGGTATTACTCATCTTACCTTCCCACATTGTATAAAATCCTGATTCAGCAGGCCAAGCAATTTACACGTGAGGGCTTGAATGAACATCAGAAAATGTTGCGCATGCGTGGAAGACCAAAAATATTGTTGGCCACAAGCTATGAAGAAGCTGTTTTTCTGTATGAAAAATACAAAAGCAATTTGCTGGGTGTTATCTCCGACATTCGTTACCCCAGAAAGGGGGAACTTGATCCGGAAGCAGGTTTTCGCCTGGCTGAAATGATAAAGCAGGAAAACAAGCTGATTCCCATGCTGTTGCAATCAAGTAATTATGACAACCTGGAAAGAACCCGTGAATTGGGTGCTCATTTTATGCATAAATATTCAAAAACACTTTTGCATGAGCTAAAGGATTTCGTAACTGAATATTTTGCTTTTGGTGATTTTATCTTTTTTAATCCGGAAACAGGTACGGAAGTAGCGAGGGTATCAAGCCTCAAAGA